>NZ_JBFULH010000867.1:0-1443 GCF_056400445.1 Pseudomonas sp. P5_B2
GCGATGGATCAGTCGCATTAATGTTGACTGACACTCCGCCATCGCGAGCAGGCTCACTCCTACAGGGTTTTGTGTTTTGCCCAATGAAAAAGCCCCGCCTGATCGATTCAGGCGGGGCTTTTGTGTTTCAGCAAGTTTTACTTAGTCGAGCTCACCGCCGAACGCGGAATCACCGGCTGGTTGTCATTGGAAATGGTCACTTCCACCCGACGGTTCATCGCCCGGCCCGAAGCGTTGGAATTCTCCGCGACCGGGTATTCCTTGCCGTAACCCTGAGCAACGATGCGCGCCGGATCAACGCCCATCTTCACCAGCGCCGTGCGCACGGAACCGGCGCGACGCTCCGACAACGACTGGTTGTGGCTCTCGGTGCCGGTGCTGTCGGTATAACCCTCGACAATCGCTTTGCGATCCGGGTTTTGCGCGAGGAATTGCGCCAGTTTGTTGATGTTCACCAGGCCGTTGGATTTCAGGTCAGCGCGGTCCGTGGCAAACAACACATCACCAAAGGTGACCAAGGTGCCGCGGTCGGTTTGCTTGGCATTCAGGCTATTCTGTAACTGCTTGATTTGTGTATCTCGGGCATCCAGACGAGCCTGGGCGCGTTGTGCCGAAGCGTTTTTCAGGTTGGCTTCAGCGGTGCGCAGGGCGATGGTCTGCTTGGCTACTTCAACGCGCGAATTGGTCAGGTAGGCCAGTTGGTCGACCGTGGCCTGGTCTTCCTTGTCCTGATACGCCTTGTCGGCTTTGTTCAGGTAATCACTGGCTTCCTTGGTTTCCAGTGCCGCGACCTTGCTGGCTTGCGGGTTGGCTTGCAGGCCGCTGTAGTTGGTACGCGCCTGCTCCAGGTTCGCGTTGGGCGGGGTGGAGCAGGCGGCCAGGGCAACGCTTGCGGCGAGGAGAGCGGGGATCATCAATTGTGTACGCATAATCGTTCGTCCTTTCTATCGGTAAGAGCTTCAGGTCTGGAGGCTGGATGCGCGCTTACTGCACGGTGCGCTGACTTTCCTGACGCAGTTCCTGAACACCTTGCTGAGAATCCTTGAGCGTCTGTTCGGCTTTCATCGCCTGTGCCTTGCGTTCAGCAATGCGAGCGTCCCACTCGGCCTGTTCGGCGAGCATCCGGGCCTCGTCATATTTTTTGTCGTGCATGGCAATTTCGGCTTGTTTGAGCTTGTCTTGCGCAGACTTCATCTCCACGGCCGCGAACTCTGTGCCGCCAGCACTCACTGCGTCATTGACAGCAGATTGGGTGACTGCGTATTGCTCGGTCGGTGGGTTACCGGCGCAACCGGCCAGGATGAAACTGCTGCCGATTGCCAGGGCCGCCAGTTTCAGGCCGCGCAAGTGAGTGAATGAGGTGTTGGCAGTTCGGGTTTTCATGGTCTTCAACTCCATTGGAATAACTCCTGAAAAACTTGAATGTCCATCCTGGTCTGGAGC
>NZ_JBFULH010000868.1:0-1440 GCF_056400445.1 Pseudomonas sp. P5_B2
CTACAAAAACCATCAGGCAGCAGCAAAACGCTTATCTAGATAATCAATGATGACCTTGGACTCATACATCCAGGTCGTCTGGCCGTTCTCTTCGATGCGCAGGCACGGCACCTTGATCTTGCCACCTTGCTCCAGCAGGGTCTGGCGATCTTGTTCGTTGTTCTTCGCATCGCGCAGTGCCACTGGCACATTCAGGCGACGCAGGCTGCGGCGGGTCTTCACGCAGAACGGGCAGGCGTGGAATTGATACAGGGTCAGGTCCTTGGCAGCGGAGTTGACCTTGGCCTGAGCCTCGGCGGCACGTTGCTTCTTGCCGGGACGAGTCAGGAAGTCGATGAAGATGATCAGTTGGCCAAGGCCGACACGAAGTGCTTTTACGAACACGTTGAAAGCCTCACGGTGCGAATTGAGAAGGGCGCGCAGCTTACATGATTTTTTGCAGACGAAAAAAAACCGGCGATGAATGCCGGTTTTCTTCGTACTGCATTTACTTGATCAGGCTGAGAAACTCGCTGCGGGTAGCCGCGTTTTCGCGGAACTCACCGAGCATCACCGAAGTGATCATCGACGAATTCTGTTTCTCCACACCGCGCATCATCATGCACATGTGCTTGGCCTCGATCACCACTGCAACGCCCAAGGCGCCGGTGACTTGCTGGACCGCATCCGCGATCTGGCGACTGAGGTTTTCCTGGATCTGCAGGCGGCGGGCGTACATGTCGACGATACGCGCGACTTTCGACAGGCCCAGCACTTTGCCGCTCGGGATGTAGGCAACATGCGCCTTGCCGATGAACGGCAGCAGGTGGTGTTCGCACAACGAGTACAACTCGATGTCCTTGACCAGCACCATTTCGCTGTTGTCGGAGCTGAACAAGGCACCATTGGTGACCTCTTCCAGCGTCTGTTCATAACCGCGGCAGAGGTACTGCATGGCTTTGGCGGCACGTTTTGGCGTGTCGAGCAGGCCCTCGCGGGAGACGTCCTCGCCAAGTTGACCAAGGATGGCCGTGTAATTCTGTTCCAGGGACATGAAACTACCTGTGGGGATTTTCGCAAAGGGCAAGGGTACGGTGGCAAACACGGCGCTGCAAGCGTGACGCGACAGCTTTACTCGTCACGACCTTCCATCATGGTGCGTTTGAGCATCACATACACCGCTCCGGCACCACCATGTCTGGCCTGGCACGAGGTGAAGCCAAGCACTTGTGAATGCTGGCGCAGCCAGGTGTTGACGTGACTTTTGATCATGGGCCGCTTGCCATCCAGACGCACGGCTTTGCCGTGGGTGACGCGCACGCAGCGAATTTCGAATTTGGTCGCTTCGGCCAGAAAAGCCCAAAGGGTTTCTCGCGCTTTTTCCACGTTCATGCCATGCAGGTCGAGGCTGCCCTCGAACGGAATCTGACCGACCTTGAGCTTGCGCATCTGGCTTTCCTG
>NZ_JBFULH010000869.1:0-1440 GCF_056400445.1 Pseudomonas sp. P5_B2
TCCGGCTATTGTTCGATGACGAATTCATCGCACAGGCCAGTGAAGGAGATCTGACCCACCTCGTTGCGGTGATTCGCTCTACCGATATCCGCGACCAAAAACCTTTCGACCACATCATCGCCCGCTACGCCGAACAACTCCTCGGCCACTGAAAACCAGCACAAACAAAAACGCCCGGCAAATGCCGGGCGTTTTTTATTGGGCGACGATCACTCGTGATACTGCGCCGACAACTCATGTACGGCGCGCAGGAACGCACCCGCATGTTCCGGATCAACTTCCGGCGTGATGCCATGGCCGAGGTTGAACACGTGACCGCTGCCTTTTCCGTAGCTGGCGAGGATGCGGCCGACTTCGGTGCGAATGGCTTCCGGTTTGGCGTAGAGCACGGTCGGGTCCATGTTGCCTTGCAGGGCGACTTTGCTGCCGACGCGATCACGGGCGCTGCCGATGTCGCAGGTCCAGTCCAGCCCCAGTGCATCAGCGCCAGCGTCGGCGATGCTTTCCAGCCACAGGCCGCCGTTTTTGGTGAACAGGATGACCGGCACTTTGCGGCCTTCGTGTTCGCGGATCAGGCCGCTGACGATTTTGCGCATGTAGGCCAGGGAAAATTCCTGGTACGCCGCCGCCGAGAGGCTGCCGCCCCAGCTATCGAAGATCTGCACCGCTTGCGCGCCGGCCATGATCTGGCCGTTGAGATAACTGGTGACCGTCTGCGCGAGCTTGTCCAGCAGCAGGTGCAAGGCTTGCGGGTTGTCATAGAGCATGGTTTTGGTCTTGCGGTAGTCTTTCGACGATCCGCCTTCGACCATGTAGGTAGCCAGGGTCCATGGGCTGCCGGCGAAGCCGATCAACGGCACACGGCCGTTCAGTTCGCGGCGGATGGTGCTGACCGCGTCCATGACGTAGCCGAGGTCTTTGTGCGGATCAGGAATCGGCAGGGCTTCGATGTCAGCCATGGTGCTGACGACTTTCTTGAAGCGAGGACCTTCACCGGTTTCGAAGTACAGGCCTTGGCCCATAGCGTCAGGGATGGTGAGGATGTCGGAGAAGAGGATCGCCGCGTCCAGTTGTGGATAGCGGTCGAGCGGCTGCATCGTGACTTCGCAAGCGAACTCCGGGTTCATGCACAGGCTCATGAAGTCGCCGGCCTTGGCACGGCTGGCGCGGTATTCAGGCAGGTAGCGACCAGCCTGACGCATCATCCACACAGGGGTGACGTCTACGGGTTGCTTGAGCAGGGCGCGAAGGAAACGGTCGTTCTTCAGGGCAGTCATGTCGGCATCCGGAAAAAAAGTGCGGGCATTTTCTCAGAGCCGGACGCAAAAGGCACGGCAAGAGCCGCGCCTTTTGTCTATCGGGTCAATTTGTCGCATTTTTGCAGCACCACAAAACACTGTGGGAGCTGGCCTGCCGGCGATAGCATCACCTCGGTTTATC
>NZ_JBFULH010000870.1:0-1438 GCF_056400445.1 Pseudomonas sp. P5_B2
GGGCGTTGCAGGTGGATGAGCAAGGGTTTGCGTTGGCGCCATTCGACTTCGCCCCGCCACCGCAGCTGGCAGCCCCCGCTAGCTGATCGCCAGGCACAGATGCCCCTTGTGGGAGCGAGCCGGCTCTCGAAGACGGATTCACATTCAGCTTCTTTGTTGACTGTCACGCCGCTTTCGCGAGCAAGCCCGCTCCCACATTCAACTGAGTTCCTTCAATGGAATACGGTTTAATGTGGGAGCGGGCTTGCTCGCGAAGTCAGCGACACGGATTCTTTGAGGGAAACGCAGGCTTAGAAATCCCGTTTGTAGAAGATGTCCAGCGAGCTCGCCACGCCGCTTGCCGCTTCGAGGAAGACTCTCTTGCTCAATTTGTAGCGCAGGGCAATGGTATTGGCCGGTTCAAACACGCCCACGCCGTACCGCAGGCTGAGTTTTTCCGAGATATTGCCGCTGGCCACGACGGCGGTGGTGGTGCCGCTGCCTTGGGTATCCAGTTGGAAATCCTGAATCCCCAGGTTTTTGGCCAACCCACCCGTCACCCCCGAACTGCCCATCAAACCCAAACCGAGCGCTGCCTGGGCGAGCATGTTGTTGTCTTCGCCGTTGGTGCTCAGCGGGCGTCCCAATACCAGATAGGACAACGCCTGTTCCTGGCTCATGGACGGTTCGGAGAAGATCTGAGTGGTGGGTTGCTCGGCGCTGCCGCTCAGGCGAATACCGGCGATCACGTCGTCGGTCTGGCGGATCGCTTCGACGTCCAGGTACGGCTGATCAAGCGGGCCGGCAAACAACAAGCGTGCCCGGCGCACGGTCAGGCGCTGACCGTAGGCACGATAACGCCCGTCGTTGAGCCACAGCTCGCCACGGGTGTCCAGGTTGTCGCCGATGTGCACTTGCCCTTGCACATTAGCGGTCAGGCCAAACCCGGCAAAACTCAGCTTGTCAGCGCCGACCACCACATCAATGTCCATCTTCATGGCCATGGGCGGCTTGCCCTCTTCGGTCTGCTGGCCAACGATTACCACGTCATCGGATACCTTGACCGTGGAAGGCGGCAACTCGCGAATGGTAATCTCGCCTTTGGGCACCAACACTTTACCGGCGATGGCCAGTTCCTCTCCCTTCATCGAGATCTTCAGGTCCGGCGCGACTTCCAGTTTGGCGTACGGCTCGACGCTGACCGGCAATTGCGAGCCCTTGAGCGCCAGGTCCACCACCAACGCCTGTCCCCAGGCGATGTTGCCGTTGAGAGTGCCCTGCCCGGTCTTGCCGCTTTTCCAGTCGCCATTCAACTGCACGGTTTCACCGGCAATCACCGCTCGCAACTGCAAGGCTTGCAGCGCCATCGGCAACTCCGGCCCGGAGACTTCGCCGTCGCTCAGCAACAGGCTGCCGTTGACCTGCGGCGCCAACAGGCCACCGGAAATCGTGCCACTGC
>NZ_JBFULH010000871.1:0-1437 GCF_056400445.1 Pseudomonas sp. P5_B2
ATACAAGCGCTGAACAGATGTCTGAGATGCTAATGTCTGGCGAAATTTCAGTGGGTGTAGGCCACGCGCCCAATTTAGTGCCTGAACTACAGAAAACCGCACTCGGAAAAACCGCTATCAGCCTTGTTTGGCGCCGCGCAGATGAATCTGATCCAGCCGAGGTCTGGCTTCGAAGTGAACTATTGAAATGTTTCAACGAGAAAACCTAAAACCCCATTGCCCTTACGAGATCAGAAAAGGAACGGATGGCCAATGTCGATCTCAAGATGATCACAGCACTGCACACGTTTACTCGCTCGTTCAACATGATTGGCTGACCATCGGTAAAATTGTCTTGTGGCATGGGTGAAGGCACGACTCCTATTGTGTTTCAGCTGGTAGGAGCGCAATTTTCCGAGGACAGGCTACTGAATTTTGGCCACGTGTTTCAGCAGAGTACCGAATGGCATCGCCGTCGCCCCGACCTCGCATCCTGAGGCAGCGCGTGCCTAACCAAATCCCGCGCGAGGGAGTGTCTGATGAACGCTGTTATAGAGCTGTACGGCGCCCAAACCGGCAACAGCCTGAGGGCTGCAATCGCCTTGGAAGAAGCAGGTGTGCCGTACACGGCACGCCTATTGAATCTGCGGGCACTTGAGCACCGCGACCCGGCGTACCTGGCGCTCAATCCCGCTGGAAAAGTCCCAACTCTGGTTGATAACACATCAGTACCGGCACGGATCATCAATCAATCAAACGCAATCATTCAGTTCGCCGACGCTAGTGCTCCCGGCCGGCTAGCCCCCGCACAACTTGGATCGGAACATGATCGGGTTTTTGATCGGTATTTCTTTTTCGTGACTGACGTCATTGCGCCTAGCCACGCAGCTTTCTTCTTGCGCCAAACTGGACTTGACGATGCAGCTGCAAAGATCGAGCGGCTTGTCATCGAGCAACTGGTCTATTCGGAAAGTTTTCTTACCGACGCCTTCATGGCTGGCGATCATTTCTCCATGGCAGATATCTCAGCGTTCACCATTGCTGCATCAGTACGTGACAAATTGAACTGGGCAACGCTGCCTCGCTTATCGCGGTGGTTCAATGCAGTCGATGCTAGACCTGCCGTACAACGGGGAATAAGAGCTTTCGAGAAGCCGTAGTCGCAATCTTGGGGAACACTCCGACAACCAGATTCTCGGCCCACGTGCAAATTCTAAATTTGGCAGGCTATCGCGACTTTCGCAGCAGGATTGTCGCACGAGATACTGCTGAGCTATCTGCCCGCGTTCTTTACAGGCTGCGTACTTTGCTTGATCGCCGCTATTGGAATATTGACGGTCAGACAGAAGGAAAAGATAGCTGCATTAGTCCAGAACGCGTGATGAATCATGCCTATGACTCCGAGGAAACATAGGCTTGGACGGAGGCTGTCGTTCACGGAAGCAGAATGTGTGGAAG
>NZ_JBFULH010000872.1:0-1435 GCF_056400445.1 Pseudomonas sp. P5_B2
CCGTCGAGMCTACGAGATGGCGCCGCAAGATCTGCGCGTCAACGCGCTACAGCGACTGAACAACGCCCCCGCGACTCGATCGAACGCAAGCGTTTCAGGCTGTCCGGAAACAGCACCAATGCGAAAAGACTCAAGCACATGACAGCCAGCAGGTACCACGAGGGGGCCATCGCATTGCCGGTTACACCGACCATCCAGGCCACGATGACGGGGCAAAAGCCCCCAAAAATCGTCGTCCCCAGGCTGGCGATCGTCGAAATACAGGTTGCCCGATGCTGACGCGGAAAAGCCTCCAATAGCATCACTTGGATCACTGCGTTGTTACACATCAGCACTACCGAATATGCGCTTATGAGTAGCAATGAGGGCACTTCGCCGATCCCGCTCGTCAACAACAGGAAAACCGGATAAACCAGCACAAGGCTGCTGATGTTCGTCAAATATTGAATCGGCTTGCGCAGGCGTTGCCTGTCGGCGACCCGGGCAAGCACGGGGCAGGCGATGATCAGCAAGGCGCTCGAAAGGCAGGCTGACAGCAGACTGGTCGTGGCTGGCATGTGCAACGTGCGCACCAGGTAGGTGGGCATGTAATAGACCATGAGATAAATACTGGCGGTGGGGGTCGCCGTTAACAGTGCCCCCAGGCAGATTTTGCCCCCGTACAAGGCCAGCATTGTCTTCATCCCATCGCGCCGAGGCTTTATCATCGGCGTGTCTGGCATCTGCCGCAGGATGTACCACCCGACCGGCCCGATCAGCAGCCCAACGATAAACGGAATACGCCACCCCCATTGCAGTAGCGCTTCGGGGCTCAGCAGCGCCGTTGTGCAAGCACCTACCAAAGCCCCTGCCAACGCGGCGGCCATTTGACAGGACGAACGCCAGCTGACGATATAGCAACGATTCGACCTCGTGGCCAACTCCATCATCACCGCCGGAGTTACACCGGACTCACCACCTACCGCAAACCCCTGTACCAACCTCGCTGCGACAATGATAAGCGTGGCGGCAGGGCCAATGGCGCTATAGGACGGCACGAACGCCATAACTGCCGTGCCCAACGTCATCAACGCAATTGACCACATCAGACCCGTCTTGCGCCCTTTACGATCGGCCAGATTGCCAATGACCAGCGCGCCGATAGGGCGCATTGCGAACCCGGCGCCAAAGGTGAGAAGAGACATCAACAGTGATGAAAGCACACTGTCGGAAGGGAAGAACAACTTGCCAATGACCATTGCCGAAAAACCGTAGACGGTAAAGTCATACACTGCCAAGCCATTACCGATGGCGGCCGCCATGGCCAGGCGTTTTTTTTGTGTATGGCTAAGCGCTGACAACTCCCCCAGTGACGCTTGCGCCTGTGGGTAGACAGTGGGATTTTGCATTTAGGCGTCCAGTACAAGGAAAGGCGGATTACTACTCTGTATCAGGG
>NZ_JBFULH010000873.1:0-1432 GCF_056400445.1 Pseudomonas sp. P5_B2
ACGGATCGCGCGTAAGATCGACCTCGACTGCGACTGGGGAGAGCCCGAAACCGATGTGAGGCAAGCGATATCGAGCCATCTGGAAGAGTTGAAGTACGGACGCGACTCGACGCAGATTAGGGCTGTCCTATTGTTATTCAACATCGCCACCTTGCTTGCAAACTCGCGTTCCAACCTGCGCTTTTCGTTTGAAGCATTCAAGAAGGAAGCCTGGGATATTGAACACGTCAAGGCGGTAGCCACTTACAGGCCCGGCAGGACCGATGCCCAGCGGCGCTGGCTGGACAGCGTCGCCAGCTACTTCATCCATCGCCCTGAGGATCTGGACTTGAGTGAGCGCATTCAGGCTTTTCTAGGGGAAGACGGAAGCCAAGGGCTGGCATTTGACGAGCTGTACGATGACATCCTGCGTCGAGTGGGTGAGGCCACGTCATTTGACGTGGATAATGGAATCGGCAACTTGGCGCTACTGGATCAAGGTACCAATAGAGCTTACAAAAATGCCATTTTCCCGGTCAAGCGACGCTGGATCCTCGAGCTGGACGAGGCGGGTACCTTCGTGCCGCTCTGTACGCGTAATGTCTTTCTGAAGTGTTACAGCCAGGACGTTGGCAACATGCTGTTTTGGTCGTTACAGGATGCCGATAGCTATCGCGACGAGATAGTCTCGACCCTTTCCAAATTTTTCACTGTGAACAGCGAGGCTGTATGAGCGCAGGACAGAGAATGAGTTTCGCGGCGCTTTTCGAGCGACATCCCGAAGTGTGCATCCCCATCCTGCAGCGGGACTATGCCCACGGCCGCGCAACCGCAGTCGAAGTGCGCGGAGCCTTTCTTCAAGCCTTGCGGGAGGCTCTGGACAAGCCCGAGGACGATCCCACGCTCCCCCTGGACCTGGACTTCGTTTATGGCTCTATCGATAGTACCGGTGCCTTCGCGCCCCTCGATGGCCAACAGCGGCTGACAACGCTGCTACTGTTGCACTGGTACGTGGCCGCGAATGATGGTTGCCTGGCCGACTTCATGCGCAGAGCGGCGCCGGCGCGAGGCGCGAGGTTCACTTACGCGGTGCGCCCCAGCAGTCGCGAGTTTTTCGACGAGTTACTTGACTGGCAACCTGCGCAACGCTTAGGCACTAGCCTGTCTGCTGAGATTGCCGACCAGCCATGGTTTTTCTTGTCCTGGAAGATGGACCCGACTATTCAGTCGGCTCTAACTATGCTGGACGCGATTGACGCGCGCTTTGCCGACGCCAAGGGTTTTTACGGCCGCCTGACCAGCAGTGACCGCCCGGCGATCACCTTCCAGTTGCTGGACTTGCAACGCTTCGGGCTGTCGGACGACCTCTACATTAAGATGAACGCTCGAGGCAAGCCACTTACGAGCTTCGAGACCTTCAAGGCGAGGTTGGTAGATCATGTCAAATCTGTCC
>NZ_JBFULH010000874.1:0-1428 GCF_056400445.1 Pseudomonas sp. P5_B2
TCACAGGGGCAGGTCTACAGTTGAGTCAGCCATTTGCGAGGTGAGCAATGGGCACAGTACACGCAGCACGGCCACAAACCCTTTACGTCACGATCCGTCGAGACGAATTGCGCCAATTGAAAGAAGAGCGCGACCTTTTGAAACAGGAACTCGCGCAATTGCGCCAGCTGACTCAAGGCACTCAGTCGACACCCTTGCCCGTTAAACAGCGCGCGCCCCACGCCTGATTTTTTCAGGTAGTTCGGAGACAGCCTTTCGCTGTTTCCGCCCCCGCCTTATCCCTGCGACACCCGCCTTTCACAATTTTTTCACATTTGCCTGTCGATACTGCCAATCATTATGGCTGCTCGGTTCTCGTGCGGCTTTCGTGCGTCGGCAATGGATGGCTCGACGTCGTAGTGATTTCTGGCTGGAGCGTTGCATGGCTTTGTTTAAACGCAGCAATACGTCTGCGAAAGGTTTTGATTGGGCAGGATTTCTCTGGTTATTTCTGTTCTTCTGGTATTTTTCCGGCATCACTCAATTACTTATCCAACTGACCGGTACCTCGGGCTTCACCGGGTTCCGTCAGGCCTTTGTCATGAGCGCCATCTGGCTCGCGCCAATGCTGTTGTTCCCTAAACAGACGCGTGTGATGGCGGCGGTGATCGGCGTCGTGCTGTGGGCCTGCTCGATGGCCAGCCTGGGTTACTTCTTTATTTATCAGCAGGAATTTTCCCAAAGCGTCATCTTCATCATGTTCGAGTCGAACATCTCTGAAGCTGGCGAATACATGACCCAGTATTTCGCCTGGTGGATGGTCGCGGCGTTCGTCGCCCACACGCTGTTCGCTTATTTCCTGTGGACTCGCTTGCGCCCGATTCACCTGCCGCGCTGGAAAGCGCTGGTAGCAGCGACAGCCGTTGTGATTGCCGTGGTCGGTTACCCGCTGGTCAAACAGACCGCGCGCACCGGCAGCTTCGCTGAAGGCTTCGATAAGTTCGAAACCCGCATCGAGCCAGCCGTGCCTTGGCAGATGGCCGTGGCTTATCACCGTTATCTCCAGACCCTGGCGGGCATGCAGGACATGCTGCACAGCGCGAGCAAGATTCCTCCGCTGAAAAACCTGACAGATACGATGGCCAACCAGCCCGCTACTTTGGTACTGGTGATCGGCGAGTCCACCAACCGTCAGCGCATGAGTCTCTACGGTTACCCGCGTCAAACCACGCCGGAACTGGACAAGCTCAAGGATCAACTGGCGGTCTTCGACAACGTCATCACCCCGCGCCCTTACACCATCGAGGCGTTGCAGCAGGTGCTGACCTTCGCTGACGAAGAACACCCTGACCTTTACCTGTCCACGCCGTCGCTGGTCAGCATGATGAAACAGGCGGGTTACAAGACGTTCTGGATCACCAACCAACAGACCATGACCAAGCGCAACAC
>NZ_JBFULH010000875.1:0-1426 GCF_056400445.1 Pseudomonas sp. P5_B2
CAGGGCGATATCATCCGGCATCTCCCCAAGCGTGGCCAATCCAAAAACCTGCCGCAGCCCATCCAGGGTGCCGCCCGCAGCCTTGACCCGTTGGGGCAACGCCGCTTCTTTTTCCTTGAGTGTGGGTTCTGGCAAAAGGTCCAGAATGCCATCAGACATCAGCGTCAGGCTGAACGTCGGTGGCAGCTCCAGCACGTGGTCTTCATAGGTGGMTTCGTTAAAGAGGCCCACCGGCAGACCGCGCCCTTCCAGATAACGAACACTGTCTGGCGTGTACAACACAGGCAACGGCAAATGACCACCGATGCTATAGGTCAACAAACCTGTCTCCTCGTCGATGACTCCACCGACCATTGTGACGTGTTTGCCCAGCTTACAACTGATCAGGCCTCGGTTGATATGACCAAGGACCTCTGAAGGCTTGAATTCGGGCAATGTGCCGCTGCGCTTGGACTCGAACAGCAAGCGCGTGGTCATGAACTTCAGCAGCACGGTAACGAAGGCTGAAGAGGCGCCATGCCCGGAAACGTCTGCCAGGTAGAACGCTACCCGACGCTCGTCGACCCGAAAATAGTCAACAAAATCACCCGACAAGTACAGCGACGGGATGATCTGGTGGGCAAACTGGAACTGGTCGATGGTCCAGGGGCTGACCGGCAGCATGTTCATCTGCACCTGGCGACCGGCGTTCTGGTCTTCCTGGAGCAGGTTCAGGCTAGCGGCGAGTTCACGGTTGGCCTTTTCCAGCTTCTCGCGGTAGCGCTGGTTTTCCAGCAGCAGACGCGCGCGATCCAGGGCTCGACGCACAGAATGTTCGAGCACAGCCAGATCTTCGAGGGGCTTGATCAGGTAATCCGCTGCACCCAGGCGCAACGCCTCGACCGCATCGTTCATCACGCCGGCACCCGAGACCACAATCACGGGGGTTTGCGGAGACCGCTCAGTGACCTGGCGAATAAGTTCGAGTCCGCCCATCTGCGGCATGCGCAGATCGCAGATGACCAAGTCGGGCTTGTCTTGCTCGAATACCTGAAGACCCTGCTGGCCATTACTGGCCTGCAGGACACTGAAACCACTGTCTTCCAAATAGGCCGCGAGACTCGCGCGCACTACTTCGTCATCATCGATTATCAGCAGCGTGGCACTGGTTTTTGGCATGTGGGCAAACGGCGCCAGAATTAGGTTGGCGTAGCAGGCAAGGGCTTTAGCCCGGCTCAGACTACTGGATTTGCTTTCTAGCCACTCCGTCGCACCGTTTTCGAGCGTTTGCCCTACTCACACGTACACCAGAGGTGCCCTTCTAAGGCGCAGACGGTACTCCCATCCGCGGGGCGTTTCAAGCTCACGGCGATGGTCGCTTGGCGTCTTTGCTTGTCTAATCACAGGGAGTTATAAGAACGGACAATTACGTAACCCAATGGAAGGA
>NZ_JBFULH010000876.1:0-1425 GCF_056400445.1 Pseudomonas sp. P5_B2
GCGGACGGTCCAGGCGCGGACTTCTTCGACACCAGCGGTGAAGTAGGTCTGCAGGTGCAGCATCTCGTAGCCAGCTCGGATCACACGGTTCAGGCCAGGTTCTTCGAGGCCCAGGGCTTCGAGGAACATGTCCTTCTCTTCGCCGTCTTCCAGCTCGGCGATTTCGGCTTCGATCTTGTTGCAGACCGGAACCACCATGGCGCCTTCTTCGTCGGCGATGGCCTTGACGATGTCCAGCAGCGGGTTGTTCTCGAAACCGTCTTCAGCGACGTTGGCGATGTACATGACTGGCTTGGTAGTCAGCAGGTGGAAGCCGCGAATCACTGCCTTGTCGTCGGCGCCCATGTTCTTCATCAGCGTGCGCGCAGGCTTGCCGAGTGTGAAGTGAGCGATCAATTGCTCCAGCAGGCCTTTCTGGACCACGGCGTCCTTGTCGCCACCCTTGGCGTTACGAGCGACTTTCTGCAGTTGCTTTTCGCAGCTGTCGAGGTCGGCGAAGATCAGTTCCAGGTCGATGATCTCGATGTCGCGTTTCGGGTCGACGCTGTTGGAGACGTGAATCACGTTCTCGTCTTCGAAGCAGCGGACCACGTGGGCGATAGCATCGGTTTCACGGATGTTGGCGAGGAACTTGTTGCCCAGGCCTTCACCTTTCGAGGCGCCGGCAACGAGGCCAGCGATGTCGACGAATTCCATGGTGGTCGGCAGGATGCGCTTTGGATTGACGATGGCCGCCAGGGCATCCAGGCGCGGATCCGGCATCGGCACGATACCGGTGTTCGGCTCGATGGTGCAGAAGGGGAAGTTCTCGGCCGCGATCCCGGATTTGGTCAGGGCGTTAAACAGGGTGGACTTGCCGACGTTAGGCAGGCCGACGATGCCGCAATTGAATCCCATGGTGTTTCCCCTCGGATAAGAGTCAGGCCTTCTGGCTGTGCAGGTTTTTCATCGCGCGGTTCCATTCACCGGCGAGGATATCCGGCAGCACGCCGAGGGCAAAGTCGATGCTGGCATCGAGTTTTTCCTGTTCGGCGCGTGGCGCACGACCCAGGACGAAATTTGAAACCATACTGGCAACGCCCGGGTGGCCAATGCCAAGCCGCAAGCGGTGAAAGGTATTCTGATTGCCCAGTTGCGCAATGATGTCGCGCAACCCGTTGTGACCGCCATGGCCGCCGCCCTGCTTGAGCTTGGCAACGCCCGGAGGCAGATCGAGTTCGTCGTGCGCCACGAGGATTTCTTCAGGCTTGATGCGGAAGAAACCCGCCAGAGCTGCTACGGCCTGGCCGCTACGGTTCATGTACGTGGTGGGAATCAGCAGACGAACATCCTGACCCTGATGCGAATAGCGCCCGGTCAGGCCAAAATATTTGCGATCGGCGACAAGGTTGACCCCTTGTGCGTTCGCGATGCGCTCAACAAAAA
>NZ_JBFULH010000877.1:0-1416 GCF_056400445.1 Pseudomonas sp. P5_B2
GGTTAATTTCGCTCATCCGCTCACTGATGTCAACCGGCGTCATGCTGCCTTTTCAATCAACAATCCTTCCGCTTCCAGAATATCGCCCGCATGCGCCAGAGCTTCGTTCACGATGTCATCGGCCGCTTGGTTTATCGACTGTCTCCAACGACGCCGAGTCGACTCTGGCGTGCCTTCACTATCCCAAGTGTTCATGTCGTAGAAGCTGTCTTTCAACACGATCATGTCCGCAGATCGGCCCTCATCTTTCTTGGCCTTGGCTTTCCCGGCAGCTACCGCAGCTTTYACCATGGCCTCCCGACGCCAAGCGGGTGCATCCAAGGGGATCTCGACGGATACCGAGTTAACGATCTTTGGACGGGCACCCTTGAGTTGCGGGATAGCCCATGCGGTGACTGCCTTATAAAGGAACACCTTTGGTGCCGGGGTGTTGATGATGGCTTGCAGAGCGGCCAGCGCTTGAACCTTTCGACCTTTGTGCGTGCTGAATTTAGCAACCAGTGCATTCCAATGCTTCGGTGCAAGTCCATGGTGAAGCCTGGCCGAAACCCAGCAGTCCACCTGAGTACGATCGATCGAGTCAGCACTGCGGGAACGGACCAGCGTTGCCAGATCACCACCCTCTTCCTCATCGGCCGAGTTGTACAACTTTTGCCATGCCTGCTTGCTGGTGTTGTCGATGGCCTCAGCCGCGAGAGCCGAAACAACTGCATTCAGAATGCCTGGATAGATCATTGTTCAATCCCCCTTGAAAGACGAGCGGCCGGCGCCGCGGCGATTGCTCTGCTGGTATTCATCAACGATGCAACGTGCTGGGTTCTTGCCGACCAACTGACTGCGCTCCCGGCGGACCAGCCTTCCCAGCTGGACCACCAGGTCTTCGATCAACAGCGGCTCCAGGGTCTGGGCATGAACAAAGCCGGACGAGTGACAGCCGATGCAATCGAGCTCATGAAGCAGCCCCTTGATCAACCCCTTCCCGGCACATGAAGTGCACTCGGTCATCGGTATCAAACTGCGCACAAAGGCGGGTCCATGCTGCTTTTTCATCATTTTTAAACCTCGCCTATGGTTGATTCTTGAAGGGCCTCGCAGGCCTTGTGTTCTGTGGCTTGCAGCGAATTACCCGAATTTTCGTTTCTACCGCCCTCCAACCCGTGAATCAGGGAAAAACCCTTACTGTCTAAATGGCCGTGCCACAGTTCGAGGGCAGCACGCTTACGCTCTTCGACGGTGGTGTGGATGTAGGCCTGCACGTTGTGGCCCATGGCGTGGTTGATCAGCATCTCGCCAATCAGGAAGTCGATACCGAGGTCTGCCCAGCCAGTACGGGCCAACTTGCGCAGGTCGTGACTGCTCCACTCGCCCTGCCCCAGCCCGGTGAACACGGCGCTGGCCTGCCCTTCGCTCATGCCC
>NZ_JBFULH010000878.1:0-1412 GCF_056400445.1 Pseudomonas sp. P5_B2
ACCCGTACCAGCACTTCCGGCGAACTGCCGACCACATGGAAGTCGCCGAAGTTGAAGAAATACATATAAGGCGTCGGGTTGAAGCAACGCAGCGCCCGGTACAGATCAATCGGCGCAGCCTTGAAGTCGATCGACATGCGCTGTGACGGCACGACCTGCATGCAGTCACCGGCCAGGATGTATTCCTTGATGGTGTCGACGGCTTTTTCGTAATCGTCCTGGGTGAAGCTCGAACGGAACACCGGATCAGCCGACTGTTGCTTGCTGAAATCCAGGCCGCGGCGAGGTGTGATCGGCTGGCGAAGTTTTTCCAGCAGTTCTTCCAGACGCTCCAGGCCATGCTCGAAAGCATCGGCCTGCGCCGGGTCGGCCAGCACAATCGCGTGCATCTTGCCGGCGAGGTTGTCGAACACCACCACCGCATCGGAGACCATCAGCAAAATGTCCGGCACGCCCAGTGGATCCGGGTTCGGGCATTTGCCCAAGCGCTTCTCCACATACCGCACGCAGTCGTAACCGAAGTAACCCACCAGACCGCCGTTGAAACGAGGCAGACCGGCGATGGTCGGCACGTTGTAACGGGCCTTGAAGGTTTCGACGAAGGCCAGCGGGTCTTCAACGTCRTGGCTTTCGGTCTCGATGCCATCGACGGTCACACTGACGTGATGGTCATGCACCCGCAGCACGGTGCGGCACGGCAGGCCAATGATCGAATAACGGCCCCACTTTTCCCCGCCCTGAACCGATTCCAGCAGGTAGGAGTTCGGCTCGTCAGCCAGTTTCAGGTAGATCGACAGCGGCGTGTCGAAGTCAGCCAGGGTTTCGCAGGCAAGCGGGATGCGGTTGTAGCCGGCAGCGGCCAAACGCAGGAATTCTTCGCGGATCATGGGGTAGCCTCGTGGCTTGAGGGTCTAACGGTCAGGTATGCAAACGCGCCGGTACGCCGGCCAGGAACAAGTCAGGCGCGCCAACGCCAGCGGGCCAGGGCCTTGATGACTTTCATCCAGAGTTTGCGAGTGACCACCACGATGGCGTTTCCAGCTGGGGGTTGAACAGCGTCGCGCAACGTTATCTCAGCGGCTGGATCCAGGCAACCGCGAATTAGTTTGCGCAGATCGTCGATCACCAGCGCCGGTGACTCTTCGGCAATCGGCCGGCCATGGTTGTAGCCGTAACTGAGCGCCACACACTTGACCCCCGCCGCTTTCGCCGCCAGCACATCGCTACGCGAATCGCCGACGAACAAGGATTGCGAGGCCGGGATGTTGGCCATTTTCATCACGAAAAACAGCGCGGCCGGATCGGGCTTTTTCTGCGGCAAGGTATCGCCGCCGATGATCCATTTGAAGTAGCGGCCGATTTTCATCTGATCCAGCAGTGGCGCGACGAAACGCTCCGGCTTGTTAGTGATC
>NZ_JBFULH010000879.1:0-1412 GCF_056400445.1 Pseudomonas sp. P5_B2
CCGGGTGGTAGCCTTTTTTATGGGCGCCAATCAGCGTCCTGAATACTTCTCAACAAGCGGGTTATACAGGTCTAGGGTTGCCCCACAATTATAAAAAGGCACGCCGTAATGACCGCCATGACTCCGTGTCTGGACCGATCTGGATTTTTGCCCCGTCTTTCTTCGCATCACCTGTCGCGTGATCGCTTGAGCGAGCCGTTGCTGGCGTCGGCTGCGCGGGTGAAATTAATCTGCGCTCCCGCCGGCAGTGGCAAATCGGCGCTGCTTGCCGACTGCCTGTTGCAGGCGCCGCCGCAGTGCCGGGTGTGCTGGTTGCCTCTGTCGGGCGTCGCCATGAGCGTGGAGGGGTTTCGTCAGCGTCTGGCGGAGTCACTGGGGCTGGCGTCTTCGGAGGAGACTGCAATGCTCCGCGCACTGGCGCGTTTGCAATCGCCGACCTGGCTGTTTCTTGACGATTATTGCCGCGTGCCGAACCCGGAACTCGACCTGCTGCTGGATCGCATGCTGGCCGTCAGCAGCTCGATGTTGACCTGGTGGCTGGGAACCCGCCGTCGCCCGCAATGCAATTGGCCACGGTTGTTGCTCGATGACGAACTGTTCGAATGTGAGCGCTCCACGCTGGCCTTCAATCAAACTGAAATCGCCTCGCTGTTGCACCACTTGACGCCGGCCGATGCCAACACCGCCGCCAGCAAGATCATCCAGCGCAGCGGCGGCTGGTGCGCCGGGGTTCGTGTGGCGCTGCTGCAAAAGTGTGACTGGTCACGCAACGACTCGCTGCACGGTCGAGCGGACACATTGCTCGATTACCTCGAGCACGAACTGTTCACCACCCTGACTCCGGAATTGACCGAGGTCTGGCGGGTGCTCGCGCATCTGCCACGATTCAATGCGCGGCTGTGTGATCACCTGTTTGGCGCGGGTGAGGGCGCGCAATGCCTCAAGACCTTGCAGGAACTGGGGTGCTTTATCGAACCCTGGCAAGATTCGACCGACTGGCTACAGATTTTCCCGCCGCTGACGCAATTGATGCGTGATGAACAATGGCCCGCCGGGCGCTCCTGGCATCGTCGCGCGTGTCAGTGGTTCGCCACGGAACTGGACTGGAAAGCAGCCTTCGAACAGGCGTTGCTGGCTGAAGAATTCGAAGTCGCCGTGAGCCTGTTGCAACACTTCAGTTTCGAGCACTTGTTCGAGGAACAGACCGTCGTGCTGTTGTTGCGTTTGTATGAGCATCAAGGCGCAGAGCTTATGTTCGGCTCACCGCAACTGGTCGGGTTGATCACGGCGGCCTCGTTGTTTGCCGGACGATTTGAACAAGCCGCCGAGTGCATCGGGCAGTTGTCGCGATTCATGCCGCAGCCGTCGGCGGTTTTGCAACAGCAACTGATTGCTCGCTGGCAGGCCCAACA
>NZ_JBFULH010000880.1:0-1411 GCF_056400445.1 Pseudomonas sp. P5_B2
GCATGAGCCTCGAAGCCCTGCAACTGGCAGCCAACCAGTGGTCGATCAAGGCGCTGGTGCTGACCACGCGCCTGAGCAATCCGCTGGGCGGGACCATGCCCGAGGAGCGGCAAAAACAGTTGCTGCGCCTGGCGTCGGATTTCGATATCCAGATTGTCGAAGACGATATTTACGGCGAGCTGATGTTCGAGCAGGGACGTACCAAATCGCTCAAGGCCTATGATCGGCTGGATCGGGTCATCTATTGTTCAAGCTTTTCCAAAACCCTGTCGCCGGGCGTGCGGATCGGTTGGATGATTGCCGGCAAGTATCAGCAAGAAATTCAGCGCTTGCAGACGTTCAGTACCCATTCGGCCTGCAGTGTCACACAAATGGGTATTGCGGCCTATCTGGAAAACGGTGGTTACGACCGCCATTTGCGCTACATCCGTCAGGAATACCGCAAGAACCTCAGCGCCTTCCAGTTGGCGGTCCAGCAATACTTCCCTGAAGGCACACAGATGACCCGGCCGACCGGCGGCTTCATTTTGTGGGTCAGTTTGCCTGGGCGGGTCAACACACAGGAATTGCACGTGCGGGCATTGCAGCAGGGCATCAGCATTGCGCCTGGGCTTATCTTCAGTAACACCGAGCAGTTCAATCACTGCATTCGGCTGAACTGCGGCACACCCTGGAACCGTGAGGCCGAACGTGCATTGATGACCCTGGGGATGCTGGCAACGCAACTTTGCCAGGAAACGGCCGGCGGCTTCTGAGTCGGTCGTTAATGGCGGTGCTTGTCATGTGGCGTTCAACAGGGGAGCATATGGCCTTCTGCCGTTTTTTGCTGCTGGGTTCATGAAACCAATTTTGCCTGCCGTCTGTCTGTTTTTTTGCCTGTCGATGACCGTTCATGCTGAAGGCATCAGGGTGGCGGCTGGTCAGGAAAAAGCGGCGACCGGCGAAACTCCGGAAGAACCGGCGCCGCCCAAAAAAACCGAGCCCGTGAAGGTGGTGAAAAAGCGTCCACCCATTGCCTCCAAGTCGAAAGCGGCTAGCGAAGTGGCGAAAACCGAACTCCCACCTGCCAAACTTGACTTGAAATTGCCCCCGCAAATGGCACAAGAATTGAAACCGATCGGTACGATGCCGTTGCCGCAAAACGATGCGCTACTGCCACCCATGTTTGGCGACAAGACCAGCACCAGCCCGTTTCAGCTCAACGGTCGACTGCTCAATAATGAAATGCAACTGCAACTGCGCAATGATGAGCGTCACGAAGTCGAAGGCGCGGCGCTGGATTTCGAGTTCAAGCGGTAAATCAATCCTGTCCGTGACCCTCTGGCCAGACGCTTTGTCGGAGACTGGTCAGTCACGTTGCTTCGMACGCAAAAACCCCGGTTCAGGTAATTTTAAACAACTGTTTTAGCGG
>NZ_JBFULH010000881.1:0-1411 GCF_056400445.1 Pseudomonas sp. P5_B2
ACATGTTGCACGGCGCGCAGGTCCTTGGCATTCATGATGTAAGTGCCGTGTTCATCTTCGAAGGCTGGCATCAGTTCGTCCGGCCGATTGGATTCCTGCAACAGGAATACCTGCTCGGTGGGAGCGCCGATGCCGAGGGTTGGTTCGGGCTGATACTGCTGGACGATCTCGCCGAGCTGATTTTCCGTGGCCTCTTGCGCCGAATATTTCCAGCGACAGGCGTTAGTGCAACTGCCTTGATTGGCATCGCGTTTGTTCATGTAACCGGACAGCAGGCAGCGTCCGGAATACGCCATGCACAACGCACCGTGGACAAACACCTCCAGCTCCATGGCCGGCACTTGCTTGCGGATTTCGCCGATTTCTTCCAGGGACAGTTCCCGCGACAGGATGACCCGGCTTATACCCTGTTGCTTCCAGAACTCGACACTCGCCCAGTTGACGGTGTTGGCCTGCACCGACAGATGGATCGGCATCAGCGGGAAGTGCCGACGCACCAGCATGATCAAGCCCGGATCGGACATGATCAGTGCGTCCGGCGCCATGGCAATTACCGGCGCGAGGTCCTTGAGGAAGGTCTTGAGCTTGGCGTTGTGTGGCGCAATGTTCACCACCACATAAAAGCGCTTGCCCTGCGCCTGAGCTTCCTGAATGCCAAGGGCCAGATTGGCGTGATCGAATTCGTTATTGCGCACCCGCAAGCTGTAGCGCGGCTGGCCGGCGTACACCGCATCGGCGCCGTAGGCGAAAGCATAACGCATGTTTTTCAAGGTGCCAGCAGGGGCGAGCAGTTCGGGGGCAAGGGGAGTCATGGCAATGTCAGTCGTAAAAGCCTGGGAGCATAGGCGCCTTGCCCATGAGGTTTATTGATCTGGATCCAGGCTTTGTGAACAAACGCATGGCACTCGCGCGAACCGTGGAGGACTAAGCATTAGGACCGCTCAACTTCCAGGAGCTTGTGTCCCTGCGCACTGACACGGATCGGACATGAACGAAAAAACCGTAAGAAATAAATCGCTGGTGATTTTGTTGGGGCTGGTCACTGTCGCGTTCATCTGGATCCTGCTGCCGTTCTACGGTGCAGTGTTCTGGGCGGTGATCCTTGGCATCCTCTTTGCGCCGATGCAGCGTCGACTGCAATTGAAGCTGGGCTGGGAGCGCAACATGACGTCGCTGCTCACCCTGAGTATCTGCCTGGTGATTGCGATCCTGCCGGTGATCATCCTCGCATTCTTCCTGGTTCAAGAGGGGGCAATACTGTACAAAAACATCGAAAGCGGTGAGTTGGATATTGCGGGGTATGTGTCCCATTTCAAGCACAGCCTGCCGCCGTACTTCCAACACTTGCTCGATCGGTTCGGGGTAGGAGAACTGGACGGGTTGCGAGAGAAGATTATCAAGAGTGCAGTGA
>NZ_JBFULH010000882.1:0-1408 GCF_056400445.1 Pseudomonas sp. P5_B2
CTACAAGATCGAGCAGCACGACTTCTCGGTGATCTGGCCGATCGTGCCTCAGTGGAACGCCATCAGCCGCTGGCAGTATGACTACACCCAAAACCGTACCCTGGAAGCCTTCGGTGGTTTCGAGTACGACAACTGCTGCTGGAAACTGCGCCTGATCAACCGTTATTGGGTTTCCTATGACGAATTCAGTCAGGACGCGCCACAAAACGAAGCGGGAGACCACGGCGTCTTCCTCCAAATTGTTCTGAAGGGACTCGGCGGCCTCACCGGCGCCAAAGTRGAGAGCTTCCTCGACAAAGGCATCCAAGGTTATCGTGAACGTGAAAACCAAGCTTTCTGATTGTCTGCGCCCGCTACTGCTGGGCGCGCTGTTTCTGGGTACCGCGGCCAACGCCGCCGTACAGTCCATCGACAAAGTGGTGGCCATCGTCGACAACGACGTGGTCATGCAGAGCCAACTGGACCATCGCGTTCATGAGGTTC
The DNA here is from genome assembly GCF_056400445.1 of Pseudomonas sp. P5_B2. Taxonomy (NCBI): domain Bacteria; kingdom Pseudomonadati; phylum Pseudomonadota; class Gammaproteobacteria; order Pseudomonadales; family Pseudomonadaceae; genus Pseudomonas; species Pseudomonas sp. P5_B2. Next base: position 484 of record NZ_JBFULH010000882.1, read on the forward strand.
AGCAAACCATTGCCAAGCGTGGCACTGCCGTGCCGCCAGCCAGCGTGCTGGAGCAGCAGGTGCTTGAGCGTTTGATCGTCGAAAACCTGCAATTGCAGATCGGCGAACGTTCGGGCATCCGCATTACCGATGAAGAACTGAACCAGGCGGTGGGCACCATTGCCCAGCGCAATAACATGACCGTGGATCAATTCCGCGCCGCGCTGGCTCACGACGGTCTGTCTTACGACGACGCTCGTGAACAGATTCGCCGTGAAATGGTCATCAGCCGTGTGCGTCAGCGTCGCGTGGCCGAGCGCATCCAGGTGTCCSAACAGGAAGTAAAGAACTTCCTCGCCTCCGACCTGGGCAAGATGCAATTGTCTCAAGAGTTCCGTTTGGCCAACATCCTGATTCCTACGCCGGAAAGCGCCAACTCCGAAGCGATTCAGAATGCTGCCAAGCAGGCGGACGTGGTTTACCAGCAGCTCAAGCAAGGGGCTGACTTCGGTCAGCTGGCCATGGCCAAGTCTGCCAGCGAAACCGCACTGGAAGGCGGCGACATGGGCTGGCGTAAAGCGGCTCAATTGCCACCTCCGTTCGATCGTATGTTGAGCTCCATGTCCGTTGGCGAAGTCACCCAACCCATGCGCACACCCGGCGGCTTCATCATCCTGAAGATCCTCGACAAGCGTGGCGGCGAAACCCAGGTGCGCGACGAAGTGCACGTGCGTCACATCCTGGTCAAGCCAAGCCCAGTGCGCGACGAAGCAAAAACCAAGGCCTTGGCGCAATCGCTCTACTCGCGTATCGAGTCGGGTGAAGACTTCAGCGAACTGGCCAAGAGCTACTCGGAAGACCCGGGTTCGGCCCTCAACGGCGGCGACCTGAACTGGATCGATCCGAACGCACTGGTTCCGGAATTCCGCGAAGTGATGGCCAGCAC
>NZ_JBFULH010000883.1:0-1407 GCF_056400445.1 Pseudomonas sp. P5_B2
TCTGCCAGGTGATCTCACCAAACTACAAGGGCACTAAACACAAGGTCAGCTCCATCAACATCGCCGATATGTTTGAGTCGGTGGTGAATGCTTATCAGGAGTCGGAAGAGATAGATGAAGCCTCGCGTCTGATCTGCGATGCAAAGCATGTGGATGGCACCATGAACGCCAGCCAAAAGGAAGCTCGGCTGTCGTGGCTGAAAGAGGAAACTCCGCCCAATACCTGCCGAGTGCTGAGCAACGTGCGCTGCCTGTCCGAAGGCGTGGACGTTCCAGCGCTCGATGCCGTGCTGTTCCTCACTCCGCGTAACTCCCAAGTGGACGTGGTGCAATCAGTTGGCCGGGTGATGCGCAACGCACCGGGCAAAAAGCGGGGCTATGTGGTGCTGCCGGTGGTAATTCCCGCAGGAATGCAGGCCGATGAAGCGCTCAACGACAACCAGACCTATAAGGTCGTCTGGCAGGTTCTCCAAGCGTTACGTTCCCACGACGACAGCTTTGACGCCACCATCAACAAGCTCGACCTGAACGGCCCCGACCGGCGCAAGATGGAAGTCATCGCCATAACCGATAAGGTCGATAAGAAACAAAAGCCGAAGCCAAAACTGCCGGGAAAAGGTGGGCACGGTATTGGTGAGAAGCGAGGCAAAAATGACGGCAAGGATCAACTGACCGAACAAGGTCAGCTCACCTACGAGGTGGGTGAAATCGAACGAGCCATCTATGCCAAGATAGTAGATAAGTGCGGCAACCGCCAACACTGGGAAGATTGGGCAAACGACATTTCCAAGATCGCCCGAACCCACATCGACCGCATCCAGGCTATCCTAGAAAATCCAGCGAACATTAGCGAGAAGGCCACCTTCAGCGCCTTTGCCGCAGAGCTGCGTGACGACCTCAACGACAGCATCAGCGATGGTGAGGTTGTCGAAATGCTCGCCCAGCACCTAGTAACCAAACCGGTGTTTGATGCGCTGTTCGATGAGTACAGCTTTGCCAGTCACAACCCCATGTCCAAGGCCATGCAAGGCGTGCTGGATGCACTTCACGAACATCACCTGGCCAAGGAAGCCGATACCCTAGAGAAGTTCTACGCCAGCGTACGGCAACGTGCTTCCGGCATCGACAACGCCCAAGGTAAACAGAAAATCATCGTCGAGCTTTACGACAAATTTTTCGCTAACGCCTTCCCGCGCATGACTGAGCGCCTAGGTATCGTTTATACGCCTGTAGAAGTCGTGGACTTCATCCTCCACAGCGTCAACCATCTGCTGCAACAGGAGTTTGGCCAAACACTAGGCAGCAAGGGCGTGCATATTCTTGACCCCTTCACCGGCACCGGCACCTTCATCACCCGCCTGCTGCAATCGGGCTTGATCAAACCCAGCGAACTGCCACACAAATATC
>NZ_JBFULH010000884.1:0-1406 GCF_056400445.1 Pseudomonas sp. P5_B2
GCACAACGACCCGGCGACAGGCGTCATGCGTCACGCCGATGCGGGTTACCAGATCGCCATCGACTGTGCCAAAGAACAAGGGCTGAACCTGCCGATGATCACCGGCAAATAAACAACCCATGTAGCAGCTGACGAAGGCTGCGTTAAGGGCCGAAGGACCTTCGTTCCACATTGGAATGCCGGGGTCGCTTCGCAACCCGACGCAGCCTGCGGCAGCTGCTACAGCGATTGCGTAAACCGACAATAACAATCCACAGAGGTTGAACCATGGCTGTCAACGATCGTGCAAGCAGTAAACCGTTGATCGAGAAGCGCTCGATCGACTACATCCCGGAAGCGGAAAGACACGGTCGTCTATTTAGCCAGTTCACCCTCTGGATGGGTGCCAACCTGCAAATCACCGCGATTGTCACCGGGGCCCTGGCCGTAGTGCTGGGCGGTGACGTGTTCTGGTCGTTGATCGGTCTGTTGATCGGTCAACTGCTCGGCGGTGGCGTCATGGCGTTGCATGCGGCGCAAGGGCCCAAGCTGGGCCTGCCGCAGATGATTTCCAGCCGTGTGCAGTTCGGCGTGTATGGCGCGGCCATCCCGATCGTGCTGGTCTGCTTGATGTACCTCGGCTTCACCGCAACGGGCACCGTGCTTTCCGGTCAGGCGCTGGGCCAGTTGTTTGGCGTCAGCGACAGTGTCGGCATCCTGATTTTCGCCAGTGTCATTGTGCTGGTGACGGTGCTCGGTTATCGGGTGATTCATTGGATCGGCCGTGTTGCCAGTGTCATTGGCGTGATTGCCTTTGTTTATCTGTTCAGCCGTCTGATGAGCCAGGTTGATGTTGGCGCACTGTTGCAAATCCGCCACTTCAGCTGGAGCAGTTTCTTGCTCGCGGTATCGCTCGCGGCGTCCTGGCAGATCGCCTTCGGTCCTTACGTGGCTGACTACTCTCGCTACCTGCCGAGCAAGATTTCCTCGGTGAAGACTTTTTTTGCCGCAGGCGCAGGTTCGGTCATTGGTGCGCAGGTGGCGATGGTCCTCGGCGTGTTTGCTGCCGCATCGGCCAACGGCCAATTCGCCGGCCACGAAGTGGCCTACATTGTGGGTCTGGGCGGTACCGGTGCCACCGCTGCGCTGCTGTACTTCAGCATCGCGTTCGGCAAAGTCACCATCTCTACGCTGAACTCCTACGGCAGCTTCATGTGCATTGCGACCATCATCAGCGGTTTCCGTGGTGATCTGAAAGTCACGCGCTTGCAGCGTCTGGTCTTTGTGCTGGTGATCGTCGGTGCGGCGACCCTGATGGCATTGCTCGGTCAGCACTCGTTCCTCGGTGCGTTCAAGTCTTTCATCCTGTTCTTGCTCGCGTTCTTCACGCCATGGAGCGCGATCAACCTGGTGGACTACTACTGCAT
>NZ_JBFULH010000885.1:0-1403 GCF_056400445.1 Pseudomonas sp. P5_B2
GCGTAGAACAATCCGCGCTCGGTCAGGTTGCCGTGCAGGTTCGGCTGGGAATTCCACACCGGGCGACGGTTTTTCAGCATCGGGAACAGGATCGAATCCTTGAGGCTGGCGAATTCGTCTTCGTCCGCCGAGGTCGCACCACCCACTCGCACGTAGCGGAAGCTGCCATAGGGATCGCTTTCGTAGAACGGCACTTGGGCGCCGTAACGAATCGCTTTGTCATTGAATTTGAGTTTGGCCTTGGCCTGACGGAAACGCTCGAAGTCRTTCCAGATCAGGATCGCCACCGGATGTCCGATGAACATTGGCACCTTGCCTTCCGGCAGCAGCGGATCTGGCGCGTGCTCTTCCGGGAAGGCGATGCCGTCTTTCTCCAGGTCGGCAGCGGTGACGATGCGGTCAGGCTGCAACTCGGCGCCGAGCCACGACAGGTCCATGCCCGCGTAGATGCGGTCGGCCTTGATGGTTTTCAGCAGCATGGCGTGGCCTTGCTGCTGCGGCCAACCCGGCATGTCCTTGGCGCGGATGTCGCGGGCAAAGACTTTGCTGCCGCAGACTTTCGACAAGGCGTCGTTACGGAAGCGTGCCTTGCCGTTGTTGCCGAGCCATTGCTCGGACGGCACGGTCACGCTGTTTTCCATCAAGGCGGCGAGCGCCTGACTGCTGAGCGGCGTGAGCGTCACGCTCACACCCGCCACCAGCCCGCCCTGAAGGAACGAGCGCCGGGATATATCACGATTGGACATGGATCATCCTCTGAGCGGTTAGGGGCCCGCCCTTTTGATTATGTACTGGAAATCTCGAGTCGTGCAGAAACCCTTATTGACGAAACAAAGGGCTGAAATGACAGTGCAAAGCTGACCGAAAGGTTAAGTTTATAGGCTTATGCGCTTGCGGCAAACAACCCAATACAAAAAAACTGACCAGCGAATCAAAATAGTGTGATTTTTTATTACACGGATAGCTGAGGTAAGCGGGGGGAAAGGTATTCAGGAAAGGCCAGGCAAGGGCGAGATGATGAAAAGCCAAATTTCAGACACAAAAAACCCCGGTCTTTCGACCAGGGTCTTTGCTATCGACTCGAAGTAAACACCGGTATAACCAGCGGCTTTCTTCGTAGCTCCAAGGCGTTCAGCGGGCCTTGTAGCAGATATGGCGCAGCGGACGGGACTCGAACCCGCGACCCCCGGCGTGACAGGCCGGTATTCTAACCGACTGAACTACCGCTGCGTATCGCTTTGGACTTTCGTCCAAGTAACTCGTCTGATTGAAAACTCAGAAGCTTTTCAATCTCGAACCAGACAAATCTGATCCGGAAAATATGGCGCAGCGGACGGGACTCGAACCCGCGACCCCCGGCGTGACAGGCCGGTATTCTAACCGACTGAACTACCGCTGCGCGT
>NZ_JBFULH010000886.1:0-1400 GCF_056400445.1 Pseudomonas sp. P5_B2
GAACTGGGAAGTCTTGACTACACCACGAGCGTCATTCTTCTCAACACATATTCCGCTCAAGATAGGAAACTGATCCGATCCGCGCTCAAGCCTGGCCACAGAAAAAACAAACTCACGCCATCCGAAAAGGATGCCTACAACCTGTGCATCCATGAGTACACGCACTACCTTGACTTAACAACTACGGTATGGGGCACAGAATTTCTCTATCGCCGGACTGCCGCGTTGCCGAAGCTTTCGGCTCAGGGAAAATCGGCGGCCTCAGTCGTCATGCTAAACATCACCGAGATCATGATGCATGAGATTTTCAACCGAGTTCATCACCAAGCCAAGCTGGAAAATTTGGTAACAAAACACCGTCTGCACCACTGCGAAACCTATGGCTCGCTAGTCATCGTATTGTTGTACAAAGATGGGGAACTGATTGCGGAGACGGCCTTCAGCATGCTTTCAGTGCTCGAAGCCAATGCCATTGCGAATGAATACGAGGGAGAGTACAAATGGGTGGCCTGCAGGCTAGGTGGTCTCGACCGTTTCCAAGAAAGCAGGATCGACGCCAAGTTCAAGCACTTGCTTGAAGACAGCGGAAGACTTGAATACAACATCGTCCACATCCTCATCGCCATTCACTTCCCGAACCTCACCGTTCGCCACAGACTCAAGCTCGCTGCCACGCTTTGCCACCTAGCGCTGGACATGTCGAGTCTCAATCTTGCAATGCTGGCCAACGTAATCAATGACTTCGTCAGTAACAAATGGTTGGGTGACGCACTCTGCAACGATTTGTGCAGAGGTATGTCACGCCACGTAGTGGTGTTCTACTTCATACTCATGCTTTATGGATACACCAACGACATCGGCTTGACCACCGAGCAGCTTAGCGAGCGCATTGAGGCCTCAGCCCGCCAACTGATTGATGACATGCTTCTGCATTGGGGAGTGGAGTACCCGCTCTCTGAGGGTTTGAGCGACCGCGAATTCCAATTCTGCATCAAATCCCTTAGAAAAGAGTGCGGGAAAGAGCGCGGAAAATTCATGCTTCCAGGATCACTCCGGGCCGCGACCTACAACAGGAAGATCCGCAAGACCAGCCTCTCGACAAGCCAGGCATTTCGGCGTTTTAAACTGCCAGACCTTCTCCTTGATGATACCACCAGGGTACGCGCACCTTCTCGAATACGCGCCAACGTGCTGCGTCACTGGGACGCTATGTACGATGAGTGCAACGCACTTGATCAGCTCGTGACCGACTCAGAAGCCATGAGAAAGTTTCATATGAAACCAGGGGCGTATGGCCCCATGCAACTGCGGCGTGAGGATCACTTTATGCAGCAGCTAGCCATGACCGACAATGAACCCTGAACGCCACGCAGCGTTGCTTTGAACCTGCGCACCTCTAT
>NZ_JBFULH010000887.1:0-1392 GCF_056400445.1 Pseudomonas sp. P5_B2
GGAGTCCGAAGAGATTTATGCCGCGGCTGCGCAAAACGCTCTGGAAAGCCTGGCCCGCTTCAATGCCATGACGACCCCGCAGGATTCGGCAGAAGTCGGTCAGAGCTTCACCTCCCGATGCGTGGTGGACAACCCGACCCTGATTGCAAACGTGTCACAGGAGGTTGCCGAGTTCGAAATCACGCTCCTCGATTTTTACGGGGAGCCGCTSAAAGGGGTGGATCTTCAYGTCGGAACCGACTTGGGGGCCGTTCTCACGCCTGTGATCCGTACGGATGACAAAGGGCGTGCCTGGGCACTGTTACAGGCGGGGGCCAGGATGGGAACCGCGCATTTGCATTACAGCGTACCGCTCCATGAGCCGGTTTATGCCCCGTCGGTGGTGATCGATTGCGATGAAGGGACGCTGAAGTTTAACTCTGAGTTGAGCTCATTGCCGCCTAAGCTTCCGGTGCTGGCAGGGCGTCTGTGGGAACAGGAAATGTATGCGGTGTTGATCGACGATTATGGCAATCGAGGCGCTCACCGTTCGGTGGCCTGGTCCACGACGTGGGGTGAAATTCGTCCCAGCGAAACTTACACAGACAAGGATGGCTTGAGCCGGGTGTGGATCTCCAGCCTTAGTCCGGGCGAGGCCAAAATTGCGGTCGGTAACGTGGAGGGTAGTCACAGTTTCACTTTCAACGGCCACATCGAGTTTGCCGACAAGCCACGGATTTTAGACAAGCCTTTTCTCGTCTCGGCGGCGGTGGACACACTGCCTGTCAATGTGCGCTGCCAAGTCGTCGGACTCGATGATCAACCCGTCATTGGCGAGCGTGTGCAATGGTGGACGAGTGCCGACGCGAAGAAAGTCGAGAAGGAGAGCGGTGACGGCGGGTTCTGCAATTTTGTGGTGAGCGACCCGTCACCCGGCGATTTGACCATCTATGCACAGAGGGGCACCGATGCTGTGGTCGAGGTCACGGTGAGGGTGGCCAGAGATGCGGTGATCCAGAACTTTTCAGAGGTCGCCCGTTTTCCGGTAGCGGGCGCCTCGCGACCGACTTTGCTTTCGGTGGAAGTGAAGGAATCGATGGACCCGGCTGCGAACCCGGTGGGCAATTATTTGGTGTTGTGGAGGACCGATTCGAATCCTGCCGAGGAGATTTCTGCGGAAATTACCCTTAGCACCGATGCACAAGGTCGTTCGGTTTATCCGTTCCGGTCGGCGTCTGYCGGTAATTTTAAGGTCACTGCTCAGTTAGTGCCCCATACAACGCACACTAAACAGTTCGAACTGACGGTCATTCCCGCCTTTGAATGGAAAGTCGAGCTGTTCACCATTGTGGGTGAAACTGAATCCAGTGTACCGATCACCCCCGGTACCGACGAGCTCACTCTGTTCAGAGA
>NZ_JBFULH010000888.1:0-1392 GCF_056400445.1 Pseudomonas sp. P5_B2
GACGGTTGCTCAGTTCGATGTCGACACGCAGCTGCGGGTAGAGCCCCATGAAACGGGTGACCAGCGGCACGATAAAGCGCTCCCCATACGCCACGGCGCAGGTCATCCGTAACATGCCTTTGGGTTCGCTGGTCAGGTCGCTGACCGCACGCAAGGCTTCTTCTCGGCCATCTTGCAGGCGCTGGCAATGTTGCAGAAACGTTTGCCCGGCTTCGGTCAGTGTCACCCGGCGGGTGCTGCGGTACAGAAGGCGGGTCTGCAGGCGCTCTTCAAGGCGTACGATTTGTCGACTGATATGAGAGGAAGAAACCCCAAGGCGTTCGGCAGCCGCCGTAAATTGGCTGCATTCGGCCACGGCGACGAACTCGTCGATCCCTTCCCAGCGGCTATCGGACATCGGTGATTATCCCTGTATAGCAAGAATGTTTTGCTTTTGTCCGGATTATTCATCGTAAGGCGCTGTATTACACTCCCTGTCTCGTTTTTATTCACTGGAGAATCCACATGATCAAGTCGCGCGCTGCCGTTGCCTTCGAGGCCAAGAAACCCCTCGAGATCGTCGAAGTCGATGTCGCCATGCCCAAGGCCGGTGAAGTTTTGCTGCGTGTGGTTGCCTCAGGTGTTTGTCATACCRATGCCTACACGCTGTCGGGCGCCGATCCGGAAGGTATCTTTCCGTCGATTCTCGGTCATGAAGGCGGTGCAGTGGTTGAAGCGATCGGCGAGGGTGTGACGTCGGTGGCTGTAGGTGATCATGTCATCCCGCTGTACACCCCGGAATGCCGCCAGTGCAAATTCTGTCTGTCGGGCAAAACCAACCTGTGTCAGGCGATTCGCGCGACCCAGGGCAAAGGTCTGATGCCCGATGGCACTTCGCGCTTTTCCTACAAGGGCCAGTCGATTTTCCACTACATGGGCACCTCGACATTCTCTGAATACACCGTGCTGCCGGAAATTTCCGTCGCAAAAATTGCTAAAGAAGCGCCACTGGAAAAAGTCTGCCTGCTGGGCTGCGGTGTCACCACCGGCATCGGCGCAGTGCTCAATACGGCCAAGGTGAAACCCGGTGATACCGTGGCCATTTTCGGCCTCGGCGGCATTGGTCTGTCTGCGGTCATCGGCGCGGTAAAAGCCAAAGCTGCACGCATCATCGCTATCGACATCAACCCAGCCAAATTTGAGATCGCCAAGCAGCTGGGGGCAACCGATTGTGTGAACCCGAAAGACTTCGACCGTCCGATCCAGGAAGTCATCGTCGACATGACCGATGGTGGCGTCGACTTTTCCTTCGAGTGCATCGGTAATGTGCAATTGATGCGCGCCGCACTTGAGTGCTGCCACAAGGGCTGGGGCGAGTCAGTCATCATCGGTGTCGCCGGTGCCGGGCAGGAA
>NZ_JBFULH010000889.1:0-1391 GCF_056400445.1 Pseudomonas sp. P5_B2
AACTCTTGAGGAGTACTCGCTGTGGAAAGCCGCAAATCCGAAGCATCGACGCTGGATCTCTCGCCGCCATTACGCAATGGCTTACTTGAGCGCATCTTCAAACTCAGCTTGCATGGCACCACGGTGAAGACCGAGCTGATTGCCGGTCTGACAACTTTCATCACGATGGCTTACATCATCTTCGTTAACCCCAACATCATGGCCGACGCCGGGATCGATCACGGCGCCGCCTTTGTTGCGACCTGCATCGCGGCCGCGCTGGGTTGCCTGTTGATGGGCCTCTACGCCAACTGGCCCGTCGGCCTGGCGCCGGGCATGGGCTTGAACGCTTTCTTCACCTACACCGTGGTTGGCACCATGGGCTACAACTGGGAAACCGCCCTCGGTGCGGTGTTCGTGTCTGGTGTGTTGTTCATGATCCTGACCTTTTCGCGGATTCGCGAATGGCTGCTCAACAGCATTCCAGTGAGCCTGCGCTTTGCCATGGGCGCTGGCGTCGGTTTGTTCCTGGGGCTGATCGGTTTGAAAACCGCGGGCATTGTCGTCGATAGCCCGGCGACCCTGATAAAGCTCGGCTCCCTGCGCGAACCCGGCCCGCTGCTCGCCGCTGTTTGCTTCCTGATGATCGCCATCCTCAGCTATCACAAAGTGTTCGGCGCAATCCTCATCAGCATCATCACCGTCACCCTGGCCGGCTGGGGCCTGGGCCTTGTCCACTACGAAGGCATTATGTCGGCCCCGCCGAGCCTCGCGCCGACCTGGATGGCCATGAATCTGGCCGGCGTATTCAACGTCAGCATGATCAGCGTGGTCCTGGCCTTCCTCTTTGTGCACATGTTCGACACCGCCGGTACTCTGATGGGTGTGGCTCAGCGCGCCAACCTGGTGGGCGCGGACGGCCGGATCGAAAACCTCTCCCGCGCCATGAAAGCCGACAGTGCGTCCAGCGTATTTGGTGCTGTAGTGGGTGTTCCGCCGGTCACCAGTTACGTTGAAAGTGCCGCGGGCGTTGCAGCGGGCGGTCGGACCGGGCTTACCGCCGTGACCGTGGGCGTGCTATTTATTGCCGCGATGTTCTTCGCGCCATTGGCCGGCATGATCCCCGCCTACGCAACTGCCGGTGCGCTGATTTATGTGGCGATGCTGATGATGGGCGGTATGAAGCACATCGAATGGGACGAAGCGACCGACAGCATTCCGGCCATCGTCACCGCAATCATGATGCCGCTGACTTTCTCGGTCGCCGACGGCATCGCGCTGGGTTTCATCACCTACGTGGCGATGAAGGCCGGCACGGGTAAGTACAAGGAAATCTCGGTCAGCTTGTGGGTGCTTTGCACGATCTTCATCGCCAAGTTCATTTTCTTGTAAGCCGGCTACGTTTCAAAAAC
>NZ_JBFULH010000890.1:0-1389 GCF_056400445.1 Pseudomonas sp. P5_B2
GACCAAAGGTCATCTGCAACAGCGTTGCTGTGTCGTCGTCCACCTTGCGGAACAACGCATCGCGGGTTTCATGAATTTCAATTTCATGGAGTGGGGCCTGTCCTTCCAGGCCGTGACGATTGGTGTAACACACTGCCAACAGATCGTCCCGAGGATCGCCGTCCCCCAGGGACACAACCGTCAACCGGCCATTGGAAACGTCGTACGCGCATTCACGTTGATGCAGCGACAGCGGTGCCGACCACTGGCCGTTGAGCGAGCTGAACGCGAGTTTGATCTCCAGCGTCCAGGGTGTCTGCACCACACCGTTGCTATCCATCTGGCGTTCGAGCCATTCACACCAGACGATGGCCGGCAGCCCCAGCCAACTGACGCAGCGGATATTCACGACCTTGCCTGCAGTGGCGATATCGATTTTCTGCCATTCACCCCAGGCGGCGGGATTGATTTTTTTGCTCTCCCTGGTCAGTTCGACTTTGACACTGCGCAAATAGTAGGCAAACGGCGCTGTCCGTTCCTGCCCGATCAAGTAATAGCGCGCGTCCTGAACATTTTCCCCGTCGATATAGCCGCTGAGCACATCCAGATCACAGAGGCGCTGAAACTCCTGGGTGTATTCCATCAAGCCTTTTTGCACCGATCCGGTACTCAGGCGCAGCTGATTGAGGTTGTTTTCCAAGGTTCGAAACAGGGTGGTCTTGTTCAAGCGAAGTGACGGGACAATGTAGTTTTGCGCATGATCTTTGAGCAGCACATTGGCTGACCAGGTGCTGTAGTGACTCAGAAACTGGTACCAGTAGCGCAAGTCATCCTCTTCAAAATGACTGTTCTCGTAACCCTTTTCCATGCCGCTGTAGACCGACTGAATATGCTGCTGCAAACACCGCACGGTCGAAGAAATCCGGGTGGCTTCCAGTTGTGCGCTGTCCTGGGTATCGAGCATCAGATACTCGCTCAACTCATCAGGGGTTTTCAGTCTGGCTGGACCTCGCCACAACTTTTGACCCAACACCGCGTCTAATATCGCCGCCGTATAACGTTCCGTCAGCTCATTGATTTGGAGCGTTTCCATAGTTTTCCCTCCATGTCATGCGTGATGACCCGACTGGCCACCACGTGGCGTGGCCAGGCAAGGTCTCTGGACAACCGATCAATTCATGAGGTGGACGATGAGCGCCGAGTGACCGGGCGCTTGCCCAGCGTGCCTTCGAGTACCAGCGCTTCATTCAAGCGATCACAGAACAGGCTCAACTGGAACCGGCCGTTGCGGATGTTGGCGGTCTTGATATCGACCTTGAAAGGACCGTCATCGAACTTAATGCGTTCAGCCAACGGCTTTGTGAACACCATCCCCAGCGCTTGGGTGGAATAGTCGGAACTCCACCCGAG
>NZ_JBFULH010000891.1:0-1388 GCF_056400445.1 Pseudomonas sp. P5_B2
AGATCAAACCGGCGCTGAGCACCACCCAGAAATAGCCGTTGATCAGTTGCCATCRCAATAGCTCGGCAGAACTATCGAAGAAACTGTTCAATAAATAGCCACTGAACACCATCCAGGTTACTGAAAGCATCAGGTAGAGCAGCGCTGCAAGCATGGCGTTGCGATAGGTGGCAGACATTCGGCCGTCCATGTCCCTACAAAAAGGTTGGAATTATAGGTTAATGACACATCCAGCCACTCTTATCCGAAAGGGCGACTGGTTTTATCCGTGGGCTTAGTGATAATGCAACGGCTATTTTTTTCTTTATCGAGGGCCCTACAGCCTATGTGGTACGAAGGTTTACTCGGCTTGTCGCCCTGGTCACTGGTAGCAGTCACACTACTGATGACCCATGTCACGATCATCGGCGTCACGGTCTATTTGCATCGTTACTCAGCCCATCGCTCGCTTGAGCTCCATGCCGGCCTGAAACATTTCTTCCGCTTCTGGCTGTGGCTGACCACGGCACAGAACACCCGCGAGTGGACCGCTATCCACCGTAAGCATCACGCCAAATGCGAAACCGTCGATGACCCGCACAGCCCGGTCATCAAGGGGCTTTCCACCGTTCTTCGCAAAGGCGCCGAGTTGTACCGTACCGAAGCGGAAAACCCGGAAACCCTGCGTATCTACGGCAAGAACTGCCCCGAAGACTGGATCGAACGTAACCTCTACACTCGATTCCCGCTGCTGGGTATCGCAATTATGGGCGTCATCGACTTACTGCTGTTCGGCACTATCGGTATCACCATCTGGGCCATCCAGATGATGTGGATCCCGGTGTGGGCTGCTGGCGTGGTCAATGGCCTAGGCCATGCCGTCGGCTACCGCAACTTCGAATGTCGCGATGCTGCAACCAATCTGGTGCCTTGGGGCATCCTGATCGGCGGTGAAGAATTGCATAACAACCACCACACCTATCCTAATTCGGCAAAACTGTCGGTGAAGAAGTGGGAGTTCGACCTCGGCTGGGCCTGGATCCAGGTCTTCAGTTTTTTCCGTCTGGCCAAGGTCCAGCGGGTTGCCCCGATTGCCCACCGTGTTGAAGGCAAAGGCAGCCTGGACATGGACACCGCCATGGCGATTCTCAACAACCGCTTTCAGATCATGGCCCAGTACCGCAAATTGGTGATCGGGCCGCTGGTCAAGCAGGAGCTGGAAAAGGTCGATCACTCGGTCCGCCATCAATTCCACCGCGCCAAGCGCCTGCTCTCGCGGGAAACCAGCCTGCTGGACGAAAAACACCACATTCGCATCCAGGCTATGCTCGAGCACAGTCAGGCGCTGAAGGTAATTTACGAGAAGCGCCTGGCCTTGCAGCAGATCTGGGTCAAGACCAGCTCTAATG
>NZ_JBFULH010000892.1:0-1384 GCF_056400445.1 Pseudomonas sp. P5_B2
GTGTAGCTGTTCAGGTAAGTCCAGACGCTGTCAGTACCCCCTCCGACACCCTCGATCACGACATCGCCGGCATCGGTCACCTCGTAGACGTCATTCCCGGCGCCGCCGTCCATGAGATCCGCGCCGAGCCCACCGATGAGGACGTCGTTGCCGTCCTCACCAAACAGGAAGTCAGCACCGTCCCCACCGTTGAGAGAATCGTCGCCAGTGCCGCCAACCAACTGGTCGACACCACCCAGGCCAATGAGCGTATCGTTCCCGCCCAGGCCAAGAAGCACATCGCTACCCGCGGTACCGGTAAGGGTGTTCGCCAAGGCGTCTCCTTGCTGCAACGCACCCACTATCAGTACCGCCGCCGTCGCCGCCGAGGTCACCGACTCCAGCGCGCCGAAGCCATCGGTGTACCGCACGATCACCCGCAGTTGCTGATTGATCTGTGTCACACCAGGGGTGAAGGTCGCAGCGGTCGCGCCGTTGATGTTGGTGAAGGTAGCGCCGGTACCTTGCTGCCATTGGAAGCTGAAGGCACCCACCCCATCCGCATCGACAATCCCGGCAGTCAGCGCGGTCAGCACCTGGCCTTGATTCGGTGTCGTATCGCTGATCAGCAACGCACCTGTTGGTGCATCGTTGACGTTGGCAACCGGGTCCGAAGGGTCGGACGTAACGCTCTCGGCCACACCGAAGTCGTCCACGTAACTGACCACCACACGCACCTGATCGCCGACCTGATCCTGACCAAGCGTGAATGTGTTACCCGTTGCTCCGACGATGTCGACAAAGCTGACCCCGTTAGTCGCCTGCCACTGGAAGGTGAACTGCGGATTGCTCAGGCCATCGATGTCGATGATGGTCGAAGTGTCAGCAGTCAACACCTGGTTCTGTACCAGAAGCCCGGTGACGGTTGGCCCTGCGGTCGGTGCGTTGTTCGCAGACGAGTCGACTATTTCCAACGTGCCCTTGGCATCTTGATACACCGCCCGGACGCGGATGCTCAGACCCGCTACATCGTCCGCCACCTGATAGGTGGTGCCAATCGCCCGCGATACCTCACCAGCGGCGACAAAGGTGATGTCTTCATAGACGCCCGAGCCGGCAATGGTTTCGACCTGCCAGTAGTAAGCCACCCCACCGGTAACCGCACCGGTCGGATTGACCAGGCTTACGTTATCCGCGTCGCGTAGCGATAGATCGCTGACACGCAGCAACTGGCCGGCGACCGGCGCATTCTCACGCGCACCAGTGTCCGCATCAAGGATCGCCAGACGACCAGTTGGGTCGATGTTGACGGCGGTGCCAACGCCGGACGACTGCGAAACGTCAGAGAATTGCAGACGCTCGATACCCGTCAACCGATCGATGCCATCACGCCCCGCCACCAGGT
>NZ_JBFULH010000893.1:0-1383 GCF_056400445.1 Pseudomonas sp. P5_B2
TGTGGGGCGGCGTACTGACAGGCGTGCAGGCATGCGCCGCAGTTATGGCACAAGTTCGCCAGGTAATGGATGTCGGCCTGAGTGAATTCCAAGCGCCGGGTCATCGCCGGAAATACCGCGCAAAAGCCTTCGCAATAACGGCAGGCATTGCAGATGGTCATCTGCCGCTGGACTTCACTTTCGTCAAGATTCAACACCGGGATCAACCCGCCCGACGCTTGGGGATCAAACAGTTGCATGTCGAGACTCCGTGTTTACAGATGAAACGCCAAAGCCCACCGAAGCGGCCGCCTGCACACCAGCGATGCGGCCAAACGCGGTACCGATGGCCATGCCGATGCCGGCGGTGTAGCCCTTGCCCAGAACATTGCCGGCCATCATTTCTCCCGCGACGAACAGGTTGGGGCTCGCTTTGCCGTTGAAATGCACGGCGGCGGTTTCGTCGGTGGCGAGGCCGAGGTAGGTGAACGTGACACCCGGTTTAAGCGGGTAGGCGTAGAAAGGTGGTTTTATCAATGGCCGCGCCCAATGGGTTTTGGCGGGCATCAGTCCTTGGGTGTGGCAGTCGTCCAACGCCGTGTGATCGAACGTGCCAACGCGGCAGGCGCAGTTGTAGTCCTCGACAGTCTTGACGAATTTTTCTTGAGGCAGCTTCAACTGGCGGGCAAGGTCTTGCAGAGTATTGGCGGTGGTTCCGGGAAAGACCGGTGGCATGAAGCGGCCGATGGCTTGTTGATCGATGATCGAATACGCCTGCTGACCGGGTTGTCCGGCCACCAGACGCCCCCAGATCGCATAACGTTTTGGCCAGAAATCCTCACCTTCGTCGTAGAAGCGTTCGCCATCACGATTGACCACCACACCCAGCGATACGCAGTCGATTCGGGTGCAGATGCCGCCGTCGTAGAGTGGCGCACGGGCATCAATCGCGACCATGTGTGCTTGCGTCGGATCGCCGATGACATCTGCGCCAAGGTCGAGCATGCGCCGTAGCAAAATGCCGGTGTTGAATCGGGTGCCCCGGATCAGGAAATTGTCCGATGGCCATTCACCGCGTTCGTTCTGACCCCAGGCTTCGCGCAGCCATTCACGGTTGGATTCGAAGCCGCCGGCCGCCAACACGCAGGCCCGGGCTTCAATGCGTTCGGCGGCGAAACGCTGACCATCGACCTCATGTTCGCCCACATGGGCGGCGACGAATTTCCCCTCATCCAACTCGATGTCGGTCACTTGCGTGTTGTAGCGAACTTTTACACCCAGGCGCTCCGCGCTGCGGAAATACGCATTGACCAGTGCTTTGCCGCCGCCCATAAAAAATGCATTGGTCCGCGCCACGTGCAGCGCGCCGGACAGCGGTGGCTGAAAATGCACGCCGTGTGAACG
>NZ_JBFULH010000894.1:0-1379 GCF_056400445.1 Pseudomonas sp. P5_B2
CAACACATGTCCAGCGATCCCTTGCTACAACCCTATAAGATCAAAAACCTGACACTACGTAATCGCATCATGACCACCTCGCACGAACCGGCATATCCGGTCGATGGCATGCCCAAAGAGCTGTATCGGGCCTACCACGTCGAACGCGCCAAAGCTGGTGTGGCATTGACCATGACCGCCGGCTCCGCCTCGGTATCGCGCGATAGTCCGCCAGTATTCAACAACGTGTTGGCTTACAAGGACGAAGTGGTTGGATGGATGAAGGATCTGACCGACGAGTGTCATGAACACGGCGCTGCCGTGATGATTCAGCTGACTCACTTGGGCCGCCGCACCCGTTGGGATAAAGCCGACTGGCTCCCAGTGGTATCACCATCTCACCGCCGCGAAGCATCGCACCGGGCCTTCCCTAAGAAGATGGAAGAATGGGACGTCGAGCGCATCATCAAAGATTACGTTGATGCCGCCGAGCGCATGAAAGCAGCGGGCCTCGATGGTTTGGAACTTCAGGCCTACGGACATTTGATGGATCAGTTCTGGTCACCGTTGACCAACGAACTGGAAGGCCCGTACGGCGGCTCCCTGGAAAATCGTTTACGTTTTACGTTCGATATCTTGAGAGGCATCCGCAAGCAATGCGGTGAGGATTTCCTTCTAGGAGTACGATACACGGGAGACGAAGATCTGCCCGGAGGATTCGGGGCACAGGAAGGCATGGCTATTTCGCACATGCTCAAAGATAGCGGCTTGGTCGACTTTCTTAACGTGGTGCGCGGGCACATTGACACCGATGCAGGCCTGACCGATGTGATACCAATTCAAGGGATGCGCAACTCACCCCATTTGGATTTCGCTGGCGAAATTCGCGCAGCGACAGGTTTCCCAACGTTCCATGCGGCTAAGATTCCCGACGTCGCAACCGCGCGCCATGCCATCGCCTCCGGCAAGATCGACATGGTCGGTATGACTCGTGCTCACATGACCGATCCGCACATTGTGCGCAAGATCATAGAAAAACGTGAGGAAGAGATCCGTCCGTGCGTAGGGGCAAACTACTGTCTGGATCGCATATATCAGGGGGGTGCCGCTTATTGCATCCATAACGCTGCGACCGGGCGTGAAACCACCATGCCCCACGAAATACCAAAAGCGCTAACCAAACGTAAGGTGGTAGTGATCGGAACCGGCCCGGCAGGCCTGGAGGCGGCACGCGTCGCCGGTGAGCGCGGCCACGACGTAACAGTGTTCGAAGCTGCTGACCAGCCTGGCGGGCAGATCCGGTTGACGTCTCTTAGTGAGCGTCGTCGTGAAATGATCAGCATCATCGATTGGCGCATGATGCAATGCGAACGTCTAGGCGTGAAGTTCAATTTCAACAC
>NZ_JBFULH010000895.1:0-1377 GCF_056400445.1 Pseudomonas sp. P5_B2
GTACGAGTGACTCATTTTCCAGTCCGGGCTGGAGAAGCGCTGGGTGTCCTTGTTCAGGATTCACGGAATGGGGGCTCGCGTCTTTTTTCTGCGCGTATTTGGCCCAAGTCTCAGGGACTTGCCTGAGCAGCAGTGGGGGAATCCTTTCCTTGGTCAGGATGAATCGGCCATTATTTGGCGTTCTTTAATCAAAAGGAGGCTAAATGATGTCAACGCTACCTTCGTTGGGGTTCGCCGGGATCGGTCTGATGGGCTTGCCAATGTGCCGGCGCCTGTTAGCGGCGGGCTATCCGTTGACCGTGTGGAACCGCAATCCGGCCAAGTGCGCGCCGCTGGTTGAGGTCGGTGCCCGGCAAGTGGCAACACCMGCTGACCTTTGTCTACACGCCGACATCGTCATGCTGTGCCTGGCTGACACCGCGGTGGTACGTGAGGTGGTTTTTGGCTCGGCCGGGTTGGCTGCGGGGGCAAAAAACGGTCAGTTGCTGGTGGACTTTTCCAGCCTGGAACCCAGTGCCACACGAGAAATGGCCAAACAGTTGCTCGACACCACCGGAATGAGTTGGCTAGATGCACCGGTGTCCGGTGGCGTGGTCGGCGCCGAGGCCGGCAGCCTGGCGATCATGGTGGGGGGCGAGGCCGGGGATCTGCAGCGAGTACGTCCGCTGTTGCTGGCCTTGGGGCAGCGGGTTACCCACATGGGCGGTGTTGGGGCCGGGCAGGTGACCAAGGCGTGCAATCAGATGATCGTGGCCTGTAATGCGCTGGTCATCGCCGAAGTGGTGGCATTGGCTGAGTGTTCCGGGGTTGATGCCCGATTGATCGCCGAGGCCCTGGCCGGTGGTTTTGCCGATTCAAAACCTTTGCAGTTCCTGGCCCCGCAAATGGCCGAAAGCCAATTCGAACCGGTTAAATGGCATGTGCGCACGCTGCTCAAAGACCTCGACAGCGCCGTGAAGTTTTCCCGCGAACAGGGTTCGGCCACGCCACTCAGTGGGTTGGCAGCACAGCTGATGCGACTGCATGGGAGCCAGGGCTTCCTGGAAAAGGATCCGTCGACGTTAGTGCAGATGTACCGCGAGCCAGACTAAGCCTCAGGCGATTTGTTCGTAGGCCATATCGAACTCCGGTTGCAAGGCCGGAAGGCCGAACGCTGCCCGGGCCGCGTCGCAATCGACGTTAGCCTCGCCATTTTCCCAAGATGCGTCGAATTCCCGGCAGACGCTGGATCGTTCGTTGTAAATCGAGCATTTAACCTCGCCCCCGACGTCTCCCACCAGGCTGATGCAACGGGCGGGTTTGCAGTCGGTGCCCAGCATCGCCACGCGGCTGGGGCTGATCGATGCGACCAGATCATCCGGCACCGTTCCCCCGGAC
>NZ_JBFULH010000896.1:0-1376 GCF_056400445.1 Pseudomonas sp. P5_B2
CGGCCAACTGAAACGCTCTGAACATTAAAAACCAGCAAGGTCGAGAGACCTTGCTGACTGCGATTAAAGCGAATACTTCTGCAAGTTCCCCATCATTTCCTTCAGCGCTTCAATATTGTCCTTCGGATGCGCGGCCCCCTCAAAATCACAAATCTGCTCCCACTGCGCCGCCACATCTTCCGGCGAGAAACCCACCCGCGGATCGAACCCGGCACCCAGGCTGCGCTCCCAACGCACCTTGCCCATCCAGCCGCCACCAACTTCAAACAACCCGGATGTTTCTTTGCAATTTTCGCTGGCCAGATACACCACCAACGGGCTGACCAGTTCCGGTTTGAGTTGCTCGAATACTTGCGGCGGGATCAGGCCTTCGGTCATGCGAGTGCCGCCGGTAGGTGCGATGGCGTTGACCAGGATGTTGTTCTTGCGGCCTTCAATGGCGAGTGTGCGGGTCAGGCCGTAGAGGCCGAGTTTGGCCATGCCGTAGTTGGACTGGCCGAAGTTGCCGTAAATGCCCGAGGTCGATGCGGTGAAGATCACGCGGCCATAGTTTTGCTCACGCATGTGTGGCCAGGCGGCGCGCGTGACCTTGTAGGCCCCTTCGACGTGGACGCGGTAAACCAGGTCCCAGTCGGCGTCGTCCATTTTGTGGAAGGTCTTGTCGCGCAGGATCCCGGCGTTGTTGACCACTACATCGATACGACCAAAAACGTCGAGCGCGTGCTGGACGATTTTATCGCCGTCAGTGACGGAATCGTGGTTGGCCTCGGCGATACCGCCGGCCTCACGAATTTCGGCTACTACGCGGTCTGCCGCCGACGCGTTGGCGCCCTCACCTTGCGCTGAGCCGCYGAGATCGTTGACCAGCACTTTGGCGCCCTGTTTGGCGAACAGCAGCGCATGCGCCCGACCCAGGCCGCCGCCTGCACCKGTTACGATCACGACTTTATCTTCGAAGCGCACAGACTCATTCATGGGGGAACTCCAGCAGGCCAAGGGACGATGAGCCCGAGTGTCAGGCACGGCGCTGCTGGTCACAACGAACAAGGGTCGGGCTGAATGGTGCCCGATAAGGCTGGGGGATAATCAGGAACAGGCGGCCCTGCGCGGAGGCAACGCCAGCCGATCACGAAACTCCAGATAGTGCTTGAGTACCTGCGCCGGCGCTTCGATCTGTGGGTAATGGCCAATCTCGGCCAGCAGGACCGTGTCGGGATTAGGGATCAGCTCACGATAGCGCGCGACCATGTGCGCACCGGAAATCGGATCGACCTCGCCATCAATGACACGCAGCGGCACTTCACCGCGTTGCATGGCGCCGACCCAACGGTCACGCTGGACCCGCCGCTCTGGAATGTACGTGATGAGCTTGTGCA
>NZ_JBFULH010000897.1:0-1367 GCF_056400445.1 Pseudomonas sp. P5_B2
GCGCAAGATCGACATCGGCGCCTTCGACTCACCGACATTCACGGGCTTGTCGGTGGGCGTGGTGGAAAAGGTGGGCAAGCGTGATTTGCAGGTAGTCACCTTTGAACCGCTGTCCAATGGCGATGGCCTGAACGTGCAGATCAAGCGCGAGGTGKTGGGCTTCCGCGCCAATATCGCCGAACCCAAGGGGGAATTTCTCGAAGAGGGCCAGAAGCGCTATCGCTACCGTGTCGAACCCAACGAGATGCCGGACGGGATGTTCAAGCTGCGGCCCAACCATCCCCTGAGCCGCAACCTTGACCATAACTGGCAGCAAGCCTTGCAGAAGACCTCCGCCGAGCGTCGTATCGGTTTGAGTTGGGTGGCACGTCTTGATGAGCAACGCCTGCAATTGAACGCCACAAGCGAGGAGGGTGTCATCGCCAGCTTGTCTCTGGACGGTCCGTTCGGTCTGGCCAACAAGCCGGAACAGGCCTTGGAGCAACTGCGCGATCTGCTCGGTCAACTGGGCACCACGGACTATTACGCCACCGCCATTGAGTTGGACGCATCCCAGGCGTTTTTCATTCCCAACTCGCAACTCAAAGCCTTGCGTCGCGAAGTGATTGACGCATTGACCGCGGCCCGTCTGCTCGCCCATCCAAGGGGCCATCGCAAGGCCGAAACCAATCCGCCGCCGGTGTACCCGGAGTCGCACTTGTCATTCCTGGCCAACGTCTACAACCAGAAGGCTCGGGACTTCTATCATCGCCATGGCGTCAAGCTGATCGACGCGGCGTTTGAGGCGCATGAAGAAACCGGGGAAGTGCCGGTGATGATCACCAAGCACTGCCTGCGTTTCTCCTTCAATCTTTGCCCCAAGCAAGCCAAAGGCGTCACCGGTGTACGCACCAAGGTCGCGCCGATGCAACTGGTGCACGGTGACGAAGTGCTGACGCTGAAGTTCGATTGCAAACCTTGCGAAATGCACGTCATCGGCAAGATCAAGGGCCACATCCTTGACCTGCCGCTGCCGGGCAGTGCCGCGGAGCCGATCGTAGGTCACATCAGTCCTGAAGACCTGCTCAAGACGATCCCTCGCGCGCCGCATTGAGTGCCAGCGGACTCAAATGGTCGAGCTGCGTGCAAGCGTGATCAGCTTGACCATCAGGGTGACGGAGCCGTTTGACATTAATGCGAACGGCTACGCCACCGTTACGTGCATCGGCCAAGGCTAAACGATACCGACAAACGAAAGAATAACCAGGACGATCACGACGGCGCCGACGATGTAGATAATATTGTTCATATGACCACCTTCTAGCTAAGGAGGGTTGAGACACGCTGTATCTAATACAACGGACACCTCCGATCCCGCTTCCGTTCCG
>NZ_JBFULH010000898.1:0-1367 GCF_056400445.1 Pseudomonas sp. P5_B2
CGGCTGGACCGAACCGAGCACCGCCGCCCCACCACCTTCGTACTTATAGGTGTGAGCCTGCTGGCCAACAATATATTCATCACCGCGTTCGCAATGAGCCATCAACCCCAGCAAGTTGCTCATGGTGCCCGTCGGCACGAACAGCGCAGCGGCGAAACCAAGGCGTTTTGCCAGTTCGGCCTCCAGATCGTTGACCGTCGGGTCCTCACCATAAACGTCGTCACCGGTGGCCGCCTTGGCCATCGCGTCGAGCATCCCGGTGGAAGGTTGGGTGACGGTGTCGCTGCGAAGATCGATAACGCTCATGAATCTGGCCTCGGTAAGCAGGGGAAATCCCTTCCAGGCAGGAATTACTGCGGGCATGACCACCAATAATCAACCCTTGAGTGGGAAAAGGCCTCTCAAGCCAGCGAAAAAGTCGATAGCAATCATCAGATAGCAGCGATGCGCAGACAGGAAATATGTGTTAAAAACGCTGCGCTGCCAGAGACTCTGACGGCAAAACGTTCTCAGGGCGGGGTGCAACTCCCCACCGGCGGTAATTGCGCGCAACCCGCATAGCCCGCGAGCGCTTGGCGACAGGCACGGCAAATGGCTGTGTATGACGCCAAGGTCAGCAGACCCGGTGTGATCCCGGGGCCGACGGTCATAGTCCGGATGAAGAGAGAACGGGATTCACGCCAAAGGGCCGCCTGCAAGCATTCGTGCAAGCGTGCGTACCCTGAAATCCCATTCGATTCATATGCCCTGTTTTAACCATAAACAGGAGTCAGAACATGCAACCCACCGCTATCGATAGCAAAAGCAAAAACCATCAGGGCGAGCGCGTTGCGTTCATCCAGGCCTGCTGGCACAAAGAAATCGTCGATCAGAGCCGTAAAGGCTTCGTGGCCGAAATGATTGCCCAGGGTTATCAGGAATCGGAAATCGACTTCTTCGAAGTCGGCGGTGCCTTTGAAATCCCGCTGCACGCCAAGCTGCTGGCCAGGTCCGGGCGTTATGCCGGCATCGTCGCCGCAGGCTTGGTAGTCGACGGCGGGATCTACCGTCACGAATTCGTGGCGCAGTCGGTGATCAGCGGCCTGATGCAGGTTCAGCTGGAAACTGAAGTGCCGGTGTTCTCGGTGGTTTTGACCCCGCACCACTTCCATTCCGGCGAAGAACATCAGAAATTCTTCTTCGAGCATTTTGTGCATAAAGGTCAGGAAGCGGCGAAGACGTGCGCGGATACGCTGCACAAGATGCGGGCTTTGCGTCGTAGTGAGCCGCGTGCGGTGGCTGTTTAAAATACAAAATCGTTGAGCCGGGTGAAGTTTCTGTCTTCACCCCAATCAAATGTGGGAGCGGGCTTGCTCGCGAATGCGGTG
>NZ_JBFULH010000899.1:0-1364 GCF_056400445.1 Pseudomonas sp. P5_B2
ATTGCTCTGGGCCGAGGTTCCGAGTTCCAAATTGGACATGGAATGCTTATGTCTGATGTGAAGCTGCAAACCTTGAGTCTCCCGGAGGCATTAGGAGCTCTATGCGTGGGCTGGGCCAAGGCGCGGGCGCATGTAGAAGAGGTTTTCTTCGGAGACATCCGGGGTATTGCAGCTACTCTCAATGCATTAGATGGACCGGCCTATAACCCTTTTAAGTTAACCGAGACCACCTTTGCAGATGATCTTCGGTTTAGAGTTCAGGGTCCCGCGAATTTTTCTCAGGGCGACATATATGCCGCCCTGAGAGCCTTTGCTAGAGAGTAGTTTTGTGGCATATGTCCGAACACGGCTATCGCTTGTCGAATATGGCTCACCTATCGATTTGAGTCATGCTATTGGCGTGGCCATCGGAGCTGACCGCGCCAAGGCAAACGGGCTTTTGATTGATGCTGGCAATCGTGCCGCATCAAGTCTCGGTCTCAACTATAACCCTATAAGTGTCGATGCGCAGGGCGCTCGGGCTATAGACTTTGCGGGTCTAATTAGACTAGCTCCGTCACTTGAACTGGAAGTGGCTCCCAAATTTCTAGGACTTGATGATTTCGATGCGGCCTGGAGAGAAGACTTCTTTTTCCTTTCCACGCTTTCATTACATGGAAGGCTCTTGGCGTCCGAGCGCCTAGCTGCATCTGGTGGGGCCCCGAGGGATCTATCCACTTTGGTAGCTCGTTCGATGACAAGCATGTATGAGGCCAGAAAGCGTAGGCCTTTGCGTACTTATCGCAGAGTAAGGGAGGCAGAGTTCTTTCTCGATGGGGATCCAGACCCTGTGGATCTCATTTTTCCCTCGCCTGATGGATTCGAGCAAGAGCTAGTTCGTTTTGATCGACATAATGGTTGGAATTCAGATATTACAGCTGCTGCTAGAGCGCTTCTGACGGAGGTAAGCGACCCTTCGGTTGTCGGTAGTTTGGTGCGACTTATTGAAGATTTGGCTCCTCAAAAACATACATCTGCCGGACGGAGAAGACCCATTCCTGCTAGGCACAGGGCATGGAGACCATTGCACGAGCTATCTGTTGATGTGCTCGGTGGGCTTGGYCTAAATTACAATCAAGGACAGGCGCATGCGCCAGGATATGTAGTTGCCACTTGGCGAGTTTGGGAAGACCTCTTGACGGTAGCATTGCGTCTCGGCTTTGGGMGAGCGGCCGTTGTACCTCAAAAGGGTTTTACGCTAGGCAGCAAGACTAAAGTAAGTACGGGAGAGACGCGTATGCTATCCGTGTTCCCAGACTGCGTGATCGAGTCGGATGGTACCCGGCCTCGAATGCTTTTAGATGCCAAGTACAAGGGGCATGCTG
>NZ_JBFULH010000900.1:0-1364 GCF_056400445.1 Pseudomonas sp. P5_B2
CTTTTGTAGAATAGTGAGTTGCCGGCGGATGGCACTCTTGCAATACCWCCTACCGCAAATAATAAATTAAAAACTCGTGTTAATTAAACTTTACTTCTGACACGAGCGAAGCTGCTCACTGCACTGCTATAGAAGGCAATGCATTTAACTATATTTACTTTTCGCAACTCGCTCAAAGGGAATCGACATGAAAGTCACAGTTTTCGGCATAGGTTACGTCGGCCTAGTACAAGGCGCAGTCCTCGCAGAGGTCGGCCACGACGTAGTCTGCATCGATGTTGATGCCAACAAGGTCGAACGCCTTAAACAAGGCCATATTCCAATCTACGAACCAGGACTTGAAGCCCTAGTAAAAGAAAACTACGCTTCTGGCCGATTGAGTTTTACAACTGATGCTGTAGCAGGAGTAAAACACGGCGAAGTTCAATTCATCGCAGTCGGCACACCACCAGACGAGGATGGTTCAGCCGATCTTAAATATGTACTCAAGGTAGCTGAAACCATTGCACAGCATATGGAATGCCACCAAATCATCATCGACAAGTCTACTGTTCCTGTGGGAACGGCCGACAAGGTAAGCGCTCGTGTGGCTGAAGTACTCGCCAATCGTGGCCGCGAGGACTTGACCTTTGACGTGGTCTCCAACCCCGAATTTCTGAAAGAGGGTTCAGCTGTTGTCGACTGCATGCGTCCTGACCGGATTGTTATTGGCACGAGCAGTTCAAGTACAGAAGATGTGATGCGCGAACTCTACTCGCCTTTCAATCGCAACCACGAAAAAATTATTGTGATGGATGTTCGAAGTGCTGAACTAACCAAGTACGCTGCCAACTGCATGCTGGCCACAAGAATAAGTTTTATGAACGAAATGGCGAATTTGGCGGAGTTGCTCGGAGCTGATATTGAAATGGTTCGTCAGGGCATTGGCGCTGACGCACGTATCGGCTATCAATTCCTATATGCCGGCGTCGGTTATGGCGGATCTTGTTTTCCTAAAGATGTACAAGCGTTGATCCRTACTGCAGAAAACATTGACTTTGATGCTAAAATTCTGAAAGCAGTGGAACGCCGAAACGAGGAGCAGAAATCCGTACTGTTCAAAAAAATTTCAAAACATTTTAATGGCAAATTAAGTGGTAGGACGTTCGCGATATGGGGTCTCAGCTTCAAACCCAATACAGATGATATGCGTGAAGCGCCCAGCCGAGTATTGATGGAAGCGCTGTGGAAAGCCGGGGCAAAAGTACAAGCCTATGATGCGGAAGCTATGGAAGAAACGCAGCGTATATATGGTTGCCGATATGATCTAAGTCTATGCGGCAGTAAAGAAGCCGCTTTGAAAGCAGCAGTCGCGTTTGTAATTG
>NZ_JBFULH010000901.1:0-1360 GCF_056400445.1 Pseudomonas sp. P5_B2
TGGTTTTACGACTGCTGCGCAGCCGAACGCAGCCTCGCAGGCTCGGCAGCTGCTACAAGGGTTGTGTCAGGGCTGAGTTTTTGCAATCCAGCACCAACCGCGCCCCACCGAGTTCGCTGCTGCCCACCTCCAGCGCAAACCCGTGCAGGCTGGCAATCGCCGCGACGATCGACAATCCCAATCCAAACCCGCTTTTCTGATGCCCCCCCTCAGCACGATAGAAGCGCTGAAACACCGCCTCGCGCTCGGCGTCTGGGATGCCCGGGCCGGAGTCGAGCACTTCGATTCGCGTAAATCCACCCTCACTGACCCCACGCAAAATCACCTCGCCCCCCGGCGGTGTGAACTTGATCGAGTTGCTCAGCAGATTCGCCACGGCTTCGAACAACAGCGCTCGATCCCCGTTGAGGGCTGGCAACGATGCCGGCAATTGCAGGGTGAAAACCAGTTCGCCTTCTTCCGCCAGCGGCAGGTAAAAATCGTGCAGCTCTTGCAGCAACGGCATCGGGTCCAGTTGCACAAAACCTGAGCGGCGCTGGCGATCTTCCAGCTCGGAAATCCGTAGCAATCCGCGAAAACGCGCCATCAAGGTGTCCGCTTCACCGAGTACGGAATCCAGTTGCACGGCCAGCGTCGAGCCGTCGTCAGCCTGTTGCTGAATCCGGTACAGCTGCGCCCGCAGGCGCGTCAATGGGGTGCGCAGGTCGTGGGCGATGTTGTCGCAGACCCCCTTGACMTCGTGCATCAAACGCTCGATGCGTTCCAACATGGCGTTGACGATGGCGGCGAGCATGTCCAGCTCATCGCGGCGGTTGGACAAGGGCAGGCGTCGGGTCAAGTCACCGGCGACGATGGCTTCGGCGCTGGCCTGGATCGCGCGGATACGCCGTAGCGGGCGACGTCGCAACAAGTGCCAACCGACAATGCCTGGAATGATCGTCAACGTGACGCCCCAGAGCAACGCATGAAGGATGATCCGGGTGACGGCAAACAACGAACCGTTGTCGCGCACCAGCACCAGCCAGCGACCGTCCCTGGTCTGGGTCGCGACCGCGTCGCAACTGTCGACGGGCAGAGTCGGGTCGTCGGAGTCGGCACAGTCGGTGAGCATATGAATCTTGCCGTCCAGCGGCAGGCCTTCGGGCATGTGGCGCAGAGCACCGCTGAGGTAGCGGTGCTCTGCATCGAACAGGCCATAGGCGTCGATGCCGCGGATGTCGAAGGTCATGCTCACGGCGAGGGCGTCCGCCAATTGTTCGCCCTGAAAGTGCGAAAACAAATGCTGACGTTGCATCAGCGAGTGCTTGGCCAGGTTGTCCAGGTAAGCCGACACCTCGTAGTACATGACGCCCATTAGGAT
>NZ_JBFULH010000902.1:0-1356 GCF_056400445.1 Pseudomonas sp. P5_B2
CGATATACGGTCGCAAAGAAATACCGCGAAATGCTTTTGCGGGGATTTGTCAGAAAGAAGCATAGGGGGGAAATGAGCAGTGCGCTGATGGGTACTGCTTCAAGTGAAGCTCTTCGCAAATTCGTCGAGTCCCATGCCCCGGCGAACTTGCGTCGCAGCTTTTGCCTGACCCGGCCCTTGCGCAGGCACTCCCTGTACCCGTAGGTCACTCCGACCCTGTAACAGTCAGAACGTCCCGACCCCATGGTCATGCGTCTACCTTCCTCGGGTAGCGCAGTGGAAAGAAGCATGTTGCTTCCTTCATATGACGAATTCAGTACCAGTTCGGATCTTTTTTCAGCTGTTCCATCAGTAAGCCCTGCATGCCCTGGTCTGGTTTGCCGAGAAAGCGGTAGCTGGCATGTCGCGTCGGCGACTTGTCGTCCGGCAGTCCTGCGGGCACTTCGACCAGCATGGCGTAGGCGTCTTCCTTGTCGAAACTGAAGGCCACAATCAAGCGCTCGTTCAAGCAGGTCGGTTGAGATTCACACAGCGGCCCGACCAGATATTTGTGGCCATCCTCTTCCACAGCATTCATTTGCTCGGCATCGCCAGACAGGTTCATCACCCATTCGGGCAAGCGCGATTCCTTCTTCACCACGTGTTGCCATGTTTCACGGTACTGCGGGTCTGCAGTGAGCAATCCATTGACCCGCATCTGGCCATCATTGGCCGCCATCGCCATGGCACTACCGCCCAGAAGCAGGGCGGCTGCCAGTGACTTAAACAGAACGCTCATGTTCAGCCTCGACCGCGACGGCCAAAGAAGAAGGAAGCAATGAACATCACCAGGAACACGACAAAGAGAATCTTGGCGATACCCGTGGCGGTGCCCGCGATACCACCGAAGCCCAGTACTGCAGCGATGATGGCAATGATCAAGAATGTGATTGCCCAGCTCAACATGGTGATTCTCCTTACGCTTCGTTATTTAGAGGTGTCACTTGTGTTGCTTGTCCCGGCGCAGGGAGCACGCCAAGTTCGGATAACTAAAATACCCAGCGCTCCTGACGCGGCATCTCATCCAGAGGCTGCGCCTGGTCGACGTCCATCATCCGCATGGGAGCGATGTCGGCCGGGTTGCTGCTGGCGGCGCTGAAGTGGG
Organism: Pseudomonas sp. P5_B2; assembly: GCF_056400445.1. Classification (NCBI taxonomy): domain Bacteria; kingdom Pseudomonadati; phylum Pseudomonadota; class Gammaproteobacteria; order Pseudomonadales; family Pseudomonadaceae; genus Pseudomonas; species Pseudomonas sp. P5_B2. Next base: position 1,145 of record NZ_JBFULH010000902.1, read on the forward strand.
TTTGGGTTGGATGTGGAAACGACACGTGCGGGGCCTCTGGTTGCTGGCTGTGTTCCCAGCGAAGTAACTGTTGGCCGGCGATCAACGTGACCAGCATTGCCAGCACAGCAAACATGCCTTGCTGGATATGCAGTGGCGAGATATGCAGTTGGGCGGCACGGTAGCGATTCATCCTGAAGCTCCTCCCACTTTGGGGGAATCTTGTTAGTGGG
>NZ_JBFULH010000903.1:0-1353 GCF_056400445.1 Pseudomonas sp. P5_B2
TGGAAGAACTGGGGGCCTCTGATGGGGTATATAAAACGCAAGTCACTTTATGTGCCTCTACTGCTTTCGATATTGGTTGCAGTGCCTTTCGTCGTTTCAGGCATGGGTGGCCGGCAGGGTGGTAATCCGGCATTTGCCGCCGTGCAACTGGTGACCAAAGCGCCTTTGACGGACAGCGCAGCCCTGTTCAAGAACACGCCCGATGAGCTGGTTGCGCGGTTGCGCCAACGGGGGCTGTCAGTGACATCGTCCAGCGACACTCTCAATCAGGTCGCCCAATCAGCGAAGATGCAACCCACGCAATTGATTGCCGAACTGCTGAGTGAGCGTCAGTGACGCAATCAAGGCCTCGATGAAAACCCCGGTCATTGCGTAGATTGACGTCGACAGGGCAGCGCTGGATAACAGCAGCTAAGCTTCCCTGCGCTGGGGTGAAATATAGCCTTGGGATGTCAATGAATGGCAATGGAGCCGCCCGCATGAGTACCGAACAGAATCATTACAGTCCGCCCACGCTGCTTGTGGTCGATGACACGCCCGATAACCTCATGCTGATGACTGATCTGCTGAAGGATCGCTACCGGGTCAAGGTTGCCAATAGCGGTGAAAAGGCTTTGCGCGTACTGCAAGGCGACCCACTGCCGGACTTGATCCTGCTTGACGTGATGATGCCCGGGATGTCCGGCCACGAAGTGGCCGAGCAGCTCAAACGCGACCCGCGAACCCGCGATATTCCGATCATCTTTCTGACGGCCATGGCCGCAACCGAAGATGAGATCCATGGCCTGGAACTGGGCGCTGTCGACTACATCACCAAACCCGTCAGGCCGGCGCTGGTTCTGGCGCGGGTGGATACCCAGCTCAAGCTCAAGGCGGCGAAAGATTTCCTGCGCGATCACAACGACTATCTGGAACAGGAAGTGGAGCGCCGGACCCGCGAGGTGATTGCGATCCAGGATGTGGCCATCCAGGCCATGGCTTCACTGGCGGAGACTCGCGATAACGAAACGGGCAACCATATCCGGCGGACCCAGCATTACATCAAGGTGCTGGCCGAGCATCTGCGGGAACATCCGCGTTTCAGCCACTTCCTCAGCGAAGAGGCCATTCAGCTGCTGTTCAAGTCGGCGCCGCTGCACGACATCGGCAAGGTCGGCATTCCTGACCATATCCTCCTCAAGCCGGGACGCTTCACCGAGGAGGAGTTCGAGATCATGAAGACTCATACAAMGCTGGGGCGTGACGCCATCCAGCACGCCGAGGATGCGCTTGGCATTCGCGCCGACTTCCTCACTCTGGCCAAGGAGATTGCCTACAGTCACCAGGAAAAATGGGACGGCAGCGGGTATCCGC
>NZ_JBFULH010000904.1:0-1348 GCF_056400445.1 Pseudomonas sp. P5_B2
CTCCATTACCGATATGGAACACGGCGAACAGATCAGCATTCCCGGTCGCGACATCGACGAGCCGGTGCTTCATCACGGTCGCGGCGGCAAACAAACCGTCGTGCACCCGGGCAACAAGGAATTCACCAGCGGCGAGCACATTGCCCGTCCACCTGGCGGTGGTGGCGGCAGAGGGCCCGGCAAGGCAGGCAACTCTGGCGAGGGGATGGACGAATTCGTCTTCCAGATCACCCAGGAGGAATTCCTCGAATTCATGTTCGAAGACCTCGAACTACCGAACCTGGTCAAACGCAACCTGACCGGTACCGACACCTTCAAAACAGTGCGCGCAGGGATCAGCAACGAAGGCAACCCGTCGCGGATCAACATTATCCGAACCTTGCGCTCGGCCCATGCACGGCGCATTGCCCTGTCCGGCAGCAGCCGTGCAAAGCTGCGCGAAGCCAAAGAGGAGCTGCTGCGGCTCAAGCAGGAAGAGCCGGACAATTTCGGCGATATCCAGAAAATCGAAGCAGAAATCGAAAAACTCAGTGCGCGAATTCATCGCGTACCGTTCCTCGACACCTTCGATCTCAAGTACAACCTGCTCATCAAGCAACCCAACCCCAGCTCCAAAGCGGTGATGTTCTGCCTGATGGACGTGTCCGGTTCCATGACGCAGGCGACCAAGGACATCGCTAAGCGTTTCTTCATCCTGCTTTACCTGTTTCTCAAGCGTAATTACGACAAGATCGACGTCGTGTTCATCCGCCACCACACCAGTGCCCGGGAAGTGGATGAAGAAGAGTTCTTCTATTCGCGCGAAACCGGCGGCACTATCGTGTCCAGCGCCTTGAAACTGATGCAGGAGATCATGGCCGAGCGCTATCCGAGCAACGAGTGGAATATCTATGCCGCACAGGCATCCGACGGCGATAACTGGAACGACGACTCGCCGATCTGCCGCGACATTCTGATCAACCAGATCATGCCGTTCGTGCAGTACTACACTTACGTTGAGATCACCCCGCGCGAACATCAGGCCCTGTGGTTCGAGTACGAACGCATTGCCGAAGCCTTCTCTGACACTTTTGCCCAGCAGCAACTGGTCTCGGCCGGGGATATTTACCCGGTCTTCCGTGAACTCTTCCAGCGCAGGTTAGTGACATGACCGCCAAAGAGCAGAAGCGCCAACCCATTTCCACCGGCTCCGAATGGACGTTCGAGCTGATCCAGGCCTATGACAAAGAAATCAGTCGCCTGGCGGCTCGTTACGCACTCGATACGTACCCTAACCAGATCGAAGTGATCACCGCCGAGCAGATGATGGACGCCTATGCCTCCGTCGGCATGCCGCTCGGTTATCACC
>NZ_JBFULH010000905.1:0-1346 GCF_056400445.1 Pseudomonas sp. P5_B2
GCCCCGAAGAGGGATATTGCGGTGTTACGAGGGCAGGGGTAGCAACATCAATGCGTACTTGAGGGGTAATTGATGATGGCTTCGCTTGCCGACGGCTCCATGTCTGGTTTAGCCAGGTAGCTGAGTGTCATGTAACGTGTAGACCCTAGCGAGCCAAACCCGGTACCTTCTCATTCTGGCGTCATGAGTACGGCMAGCGTTAKGTTGATGAACTCYTCGTTTYTGCTGATTGTGTCCAAAGCWCCACGAACGTTRCCGGCRAYYTCCGCTGAYCCGCGCTGCTCGACCCAGAGYGTCAGCTCCATGATCGCGGYTTCKAGGGCKAGTTGGTTCTGATTGATMTTGAAGAGYAGGGAAGGGAGYAGGTCTGCGTGCGACATTGTGATTCCTCCGTGGAAGAGGACAACGTAGCAGTGAGGGTGATTGAGAGCACATTTCTTGAACCCGGGAACGACTTCCTCAGCGCCTAACGGTCGGCGATGTCCCTCTTCGGAAACCATCATTGATCCCTTGCCGTAGTGGCCAAGAGCCGCTAATAGTGAAGGGGTAATCGATGAGGATATGAAGATGATTTTGAGGTTCGTTGTTGTCCCCGCAATCCCGACAGAAACGGGATCTATGCGCAGCGGAACGCGCTTCTACTGCGAAACAGCTCCGATAGGTTTCAACATTTACGACAACGAAGAAAAGCTGCGTGTGAAGACTGTCTATCAGACACGTGCTGAAGCAGAAAGTGTTTGCGTAGAGCTTAATCAGGAGCGGCTGGAAAGCATGCTATCTGGGCGCGAGTCCATGCCGTTCCTATAGCGACCTTATCAAGAAAGCTCCGTGCTCTCCTGGCTTGAAGCTTCAAAGCGAAGATGCAGATGCAGATGCAGATGCAGCGCGGCTTTTATCCGGTATTTTAGGGCATTCAGCGTTCAACGCGGAGCAAACAGCGTCTGCCTCTGTCCTCACTTTGAACACGCCATGCTTGCTGGCTGAGCCGCCCTCTACAAGATCAACGACCCTGTATCGCTTGCTGCCATCGTCCAGTGTGGTGGTTTCAATCACTCTGAATCTTGCKTGCATGRTYGCTTTTCGTGATTGAACATGCGGTGGGTTTTTAGATTAAAGCGGCTGAAACGACGGATGAGCTACAAACTATTAAAAAACAATGGTGATCCCACCAGTTGGGTTGTTTGTGCAGGTGTTGCTGAACGCATTTAGTGTCATGGCCATGGGAGAAGAGAGATTGTCCGGCCTATGATCGCTATCGCATTGCAGATGCACTCGTGTTGGCGATGATCGAGGAGGGACAGATTTTCGAGGTGAGCAAAACAAGGATTTGGCTTACCACCAAGCGC
>NZ_JBFULH010000906.1:0-1344 GCF_056400445.1 Pseudomonas sp. P5_B2
CCCCATGCTCGTCTGCTCGCGACGCAATCCCATGACAATGAGTGGCAGGCAATTCAACGTTTGCAATGGGGTCTTGCGTGGTTGTTACTTCTTGGAAAGCAGTGCCTGCATGTCGTTCGTCATGTCTTTGAGAGCGGCTTTGAAGTCGTTGGCAGCGATTGGTTGGCTTTCATTATCCAATGTCTCGCCGAACACCTTGCGTACCACCTTGGCTACGGGCAATCCGGTTTTTGCATCGATCAGGTCGGCTTCGATATACATTTCGGCTGTCTGATCGCGATGCCCGGTGGCTGCTTGTGTTGCGCCAACAATTGCGGAGATCGGCACGGCCTCATACCAATGCATGCCCTCGTTTTTGGCGCCAACCTCGGTGATCGCTGCATGCAAGATCAATGTCCGCGAATCGGCCGGTGCTTGCTCTTCATTCGAGACGATAGTGTAGGTGGGAGCAAAGGCGTTCTTGACGCTGTTGCTGGCCATGGTCTGTACGTCTTGCAGGGTTTTCAGGTTGGCGCGATCGCTCGGCTTCGGCGCTGGGTACAGCTCTACCTGCTTGAACACGACAGTGGAATAGGCGGCAGGATCAAACCCTGGCTTTACCCAGCGCAGCACCTTTTTTTCGCTCGGCGTAGTTTGCTCTTCCAGACCCTGATAATTGGCCAGGAAGCCCGAATATTGCTCCTGCTGCGTGACCTTCGAGACACAACCGACCTGAAACACGCTACTCAATGCAATACCCACAATCCATTTATTCGACATGCCCATGTGTTCTGTTCTCAAGTGATGAAAGTTGTTATTCAGGTGCTGACCTGACCTGACCTGAGCTACGCAAAGCGGGTGCTTGCACGTCGGTCTAAGCGGGGCGAATGCTGCCCGCAGTGGCGGGATAATCCGAATCAATAACCCTCAAAAACTATTAAACCCCATCGCCAGTGCGTGTCCGTCCCGCAGCCCCCCTATGGAAGGCGGCTCTTCGCGCAGAACGTATCGGTCTGTGAGCAAGCCCTGATCGCAATGGCGCAAGGTCAGCGTTGCCGCATGATGTCCATTGATACCTGTTGATCAGCAATTCTCCCTGTCGAGCGATGCCGTGCATCCGCCACAGGCATTGAAAACTCGGAACGCCGGGCCTCTGTCACGAAATGAAAAGCCATTGTCGTCTGATGAGAAGCGGCTACAGGGGCGGCATCCTACAGTCCAATCAGCGCAATTCGACGCACCCAACATTGCAGATTGGAGAATAAGAAATCATGGCCAAAGCCATTCGCTTTTACGAAACCGGTGGTCCCGAAGTCCTTCGTTATGAAGACGTCGAAGTCGGCGATCCTGGTCCAGGCCAGGTTC
>NZ_JBFULH010000907.1:0-1341 GCF_056400445.1 Pseudomonas sp. P5_B2
GCGCATTTACCCTGAAGCGCGYGGCGTAGGTGCTGCGGTGATCGCCGCTTGGGCTGCCGTGGCGATTGCCGCCGTGGCGCTGGTGATGGTCTTGACCATGAAGACCCCGGACATGACGCAACCGGGCCAGGGTGAGTCGATCGACACCAACCCGGCCAAGGCCAACCGGGCCAAAGTGAATGAGCCTGTGCGCGAGATCCTTGGTCGCAGTAAGGTCTATCCGGATTACGTGGTGCAGCCGGTGTCCCGCTTCGTSAATAAGCGCGAGATGCATACCACGCTATGCCTGTGTGTCGGCGCCGGTGATCTTTCGGTGCTGACCAGCAGCATGAAGCTTGGTGACACCCCGTTGGCGGCTTTCGGTTCGGATGTGTCCTACACCCTTTATCCACCAGGTGCGGATCTTTCAGGCGATCGCCGAGTGGAGAACTGGTACTCGGTCGGAGAGGTGGGCGGTACTGACGCCGGAACATCTGGTTTGGACACTGCGTCAACGGCCTCGGGTGGATCCTCTGCGATGGCCGATGCGCTGGTGCTGGCTGGTTTGAGCGTGAGTCTGGCTGGCGACAATCCTGAGTTTCCAGAGACCTGGGCTGTCGGCACCACCGTGACGCTAAAAGCCCCCAACACCTACGTGGTGACCAGCGTCGGTGCCTATGATCAGGTCGGCGGGCCGCTGGGTGATCTGGCGCCCTTTGTCGGGATGAAGGTCACGTTGACCAGCGATGTGGATTATGACCTGGTGGTTGCGGGCTACTCGCCGTATGTGGCGCCAGTGGCCGGGGTGGGCGGCAGCCCTTCATCAGTGCTGGGCGCATCCTCTCCAACCACTTACGATTTCAGCGCCGCGGCGGTTGTCTGGACCATCACCTATCAGGGCGACAGCCGCACGATTTCGCTCGCCGCCAACTACGTGAACATGAGCGGCGTGCTGTCTGCGATCAGCACCCAGCTCGAAGGCATGGGGCTGACCGCTCAGGATAGCTCGGGTCGCCTGCTGATCGCCGAGCCCTACAGTCCGTATCAAGGCGGTGTCCTGTCACAGTCGAGCGCACCGGTTGCGTTGTTCGGCGTGAGCCCGGTCTACACGGTGGGTTCTGCCTCATCGGGTGGCGTTCCAGAACAGGCAGCCTACATCACCTTGCGCTACGAAAACGGTGAGCCGTTTGCTGGGCTCGCTGATGGCGCGCAGCGGATGGCTCTCGGTTATCGCGGCCATCAATACGAAATCACCAGCCTGGACGCGCTGACGATGACGGTGAAACGCCTGACGGATGCGGGCGTGGTTGATGCGGCATGGGCGGGTTTTGCAGCTCGCACGCTGCTCGACTTCTCTCTGGG
>NZ_JBFULH010000908.1:0-1337 GCF_056400445.1 Pseudomonas sp. P5_B2
GTTGTTGTTGTACGAATACAAGCCCATGGCCTGGTCCTGGAACTCCGGGTGGCAACGATATTCGCCCCAGCCATGCTGTGCGCCGATATCGAGCAGCGTCCGATACGCCTTGATGGAGGCTTTGTTCATCGCCGTATCATCGGTGATCGGRAAGCCCACGATGAAAAGGAAAGCGCGCTCGAAAAACGGCGCGGGCAACGCAAAAGGCCTGAGGTTCCAGATCGGTACATCCTGCAGCGCAGGCAGGGTGCGGTGCGCCTCTTCGAAAACGCGATTTGCTTCGAGGATGCCTTGCGCAGTCTGTGGAATGACCGGAGAGAACCACATATGGCCGCGCATCGGATGCGGGTTGCCTCCGGCACGTGTGCCCATACCGAAAAAATCCATATTTGGTACACCCACATCCTGTGGGTAAACCGTCCACTCAGCGGAAGCTTTACTCGGATCGCTCTGAATCTGGCCAGCCTGAAAGCGAACACCCTTGATAGACTTCGCCGCCAGCTCCTGTACCGCCTCCCACTGGGCCTGGATCACCTTCGGTGGTCCGTAGAACTTCAAGTTAAGCACCCAGTAAGGAATGTTGTTGTCCTGCCCATACTGCTGCAATTCAGCCGAGTAACCGACACTGGCTTTCGCAATCAGATCAGCATGCTGCTTCTGCAACTGCGGCGGACCATCGTAAAAGGCGTCTACAAGATGTTTCGTGTAATTGCTGATACCGAGCAGTGGACTACCCATTTCCGGCGCACCAGAGGCTAACCCGGTGTTCTCGACGTACTTGAGCAATTCCACTACGGCGTGCAGGTCGTCATAACGCGCGGCCATCACCATGCCGTGCATGAAGGCTTCTGGTGCCGGCATCAACCAAATGCCCATCTTGGTGACAACGCCGAAATTCGACTGGGAAAAAATGCCGTCCAGGATCGGCCCCATCCCCATCTTGAATTGTCCCCACGTCTGGGAACCGGGTAGCGCTCCCATTCCTGTGCGAACCACCTCCCCATTGGCCAGCACCACCTCCATTCCGCAGTGCGAATCGAAGTGGTTGCGAAAGCGCGACAACGTGTGACCCACGCCATGGTCAAGCGCGTTGCCAACCACACTGCCCCAGCCCGGGTCGGCGACGTCCAACCACACCTTCAGGCCACGTTCCTGGATGTAGTTATACAGATCGAAATAGCTGACGCCCGGCTCCACGATTGCGTAGCCGTTGCTTTCGCTGACCTCAATGATTCGATTCATCCGCTTCAGGTCCAGCACAACACTACCGCCATGATTGGGCGCTGAACCGCCGTAGCCGAGGTTTTTACCGGTGGAAATCGTATACAGCGGTATGC
>NZ_JBFULH010000909.1:0-1334 GCF_056400445.1 Pseudomonas sp. P5_B2
GCCTCGGACTGCGCTTGCGCAATGCGTTCTATCGAAATGAACAGAGCTCAGCCTCGACATTCCGAAGTGACAACGAAACCCGGGTCAACATCGACTACACGCTCAAGGTCTGGTAACTGAAGGGTCAGGCGTCATCAACCTTGGCTGGTTGATCAGCACTAGGGAATTACTGGGCTTTCGGCCGGTTGTATCACCTCTATAGGGCGATAGCTGCCCCCACGGCTGACAGCTATCGGCGGTGCGTTCAACCGGTCACACATCAGGCATTGCAACGCAACCCCACCGCTATCCCACCAGTGCGTATTTGAGCACCAAGTCGGTGGTGTATTAAGCGTCCGGGCTATACCGCCTTGATGTCTTCCGGCGGGCAGGCATTGGCGCAGTCGATGCAATATGACACCTGAGGACTGGTCAAATAATTCAAACCCAGAGCCAGGTTGACGACACACCATTGCAACGGTTCAGCGCCCCAGGTTCTGGCCAGTGCTGCGCTCGAAAATCGCCCCCTCGATACCTAGCACTTCACGCGTGTCGGCATAGATCCCGACACCCTTTTCCCAGACATGCTTGATCGACTRATCGGCACAGCGAATCCGGTAATTGAGTTCGAACGGCTCCTGTCGCGCCAGGGCATATTGCACCTCCCGCCAGACGTAATCGGCGTCCTGCGCCAGGATCAGGCTGTTGTAGGTGAACTCATGGTTGTCCACAAGCCGCTCCGGTGGATACCCAGTCAGTTGCAGGCAACCGGCACTGACGAATTCCATGGTCCAGTCGCGGTTGTTCCGGCCGCGATAGATCAGCCCCGGCATGCTGTCGAGCAGGCTCATGCTACTGCGCTGGCTGGCCTGCAAGGCAATTTCGCGCCGTTTATGCGCTGTAATGTCCCCTGCCACCAAATAGAAACCCTGAGGCCCGCGCTTCAGACTGACCTCAAACCAGCGCAGTTCCCCCGAAGGGTGAACAAAACGCAGCCGCTGGTTGAAGGAGGTATCGGGGCGCCGCCGCAGTTCATACAGGGCCTGACGCCACAACGAACGGTCTTCGTGGTGCACATAGTCGATAAGGTTGCGCTCCGTGCCCGGCAGATCCATCAGCTCGACCCAAGCCAGATTGAAGTGGGCGATCTGACCGTTATCCCGCAGTTCAAGCAACGCCGCAGGAAAACGATCCATCAGGTTCAAGGGCGGTGTCTGTGCAAATGCCTCTGGCCGTTCCATCATCTAATGACGCTCCTCGTGTCTCATCGATGTGCCGTTGTGCACCCACGCTGCCAGCTCCAGGCGCGAGTGCAGGCTGAGCTTCTGCAACAGACTCCTTACATAGATCTTCAC
>NZ_JBFULH010000910.1:0-1334 GCF_056400445.1 Pseudomonas sp. P5_B2
GTGCGCACACCGCTCAATGGCCTGATCCTTGAAACCCAGCTGCGCAAGATGCATCTGGCGCGGGACAACGCTTCAGCGTTCACGCTGGACAAGATGCACGCCATGGTCGACCGCGATGAGCGGCAGATCAAAAGCCTGATCCGCTTGATCGAAGACATGCTGGACGTGTCACGCATTCGCACCGGCAAGCTGTCGATCCGGCCGAGCCGATTTGATCTGGTGCAATTGGTCAGCAACCTGCTGCAAAATTTCGCCCCGCAGGTCGATGCCGCCGAGTCTTCGTTGACGCTGACGGCCGAGCAACCGGTGGTCGGCAGCTGGGACGAATTCCGTATCGAACAAGTGATTTCCAACCTGCTGACGAATGCGTTGCGTTATGGCGCCCACAGCCCGATCGACGTTCGCGTGTACAATCAGGACGGCCAGGCGCGGGTCGAGGTTCAGGATCGCGGTATCGGCATTGGCGAAGAGAACCAGAAACGTATTTTTCAGCAGTTTGAACGGGTGTCAGCCAAAACCGTCGTGGCGGGATTGGGCTTGGGACTCTTTATTTCGGAACAGATTGTCGCTGCCCATGGCGGCACTATCACCGTCGAGAGCCGGATTGGCGAAGGCGCCTTGTTTCGCGTTTGTCTACCGCTGTAGGAAAACAGCTGGATAAACGCAACCTCTGAKYGACCMYACGGTCGTATCAGCAGCTATTGACCGAACAAAGGCTTCCCATGAGTGAAGATGCGCAAGATGTAGTACTCATTGTCGAGGATGACCCCTCGATTCTGATGGTGTTGTCCGCTTATTTGTCGGGTGAAGGTTATCGGGTGCTGCAGGCCGAAAACGGCGAGCAGGCCTTTGAAATACTGGCGAGCAAACCGCACCTGGACATGATGATCACTGATTTCCGCTTGCCCGGCGGGATTTCMGGTGTACAGATTGCCGAGCCTGCGGTAAAGCTGCGACCGGAACTCAAAGTGATTTTTATCAGCGGTTATCCGCAGGAAATCCGCGAGACCGACAGCCCGATCACCAAAACCGCGCCGATCCTGGCCAAGCCGTTCGATCTGGATGAACTGCAAGAGCTCATGCAGCAAATGCTGTCCTGAGCTTACGGCACTACCTGATCCGCTTGAAGGTAAGTAAAGGTCGCGTTGTCGGAGGGTGTAGCAGGCAATGTCAGTTTGATGATTGGAACGACTTTTCCCCCAGCACTGGAATAAAAGTCCTTCTGATCATGCTGCGCACCTGCCAGCCCGCCAGGAAGGTAGTAAAAAGCCTCGATAGGTAGTTCCCGAGGAATGTTTTGTGGCCATGTGGCCAGGATCAACTCGGTGTAATCG
>NZ_JBFULH010000911.1:0-1332 GCF_056400445.1 Pseudomonas sp. P5_B2
AATATGTACTTCATGATTCTCTATCCTCACTGAGCCGCGACGGCGGGCGTGTTGAGCAACACGATCGCAGCGGTCACCAGCATGTTGACGAGGGTCAGCGGCAGGCAGAACTTCCAGCTGAAATCCATCACTTGGTCATACCGTGGGCGCGGAATCGAAGCGCGCAGCAGGATGAAGATCATGATGAAGAACGCGGTTTTCAGCGCAAACCAGATGAACGGGATCTGCGGCAGAATGCCGAACGGACCGTGCCAGCCACCGAAGAACAAGGTCACCAGCAGCGCCGAAATCAGCACGATGCCGATGTACTCGCCGACGAAGAACATGCCCCATTTCATGCCGGCGTATTCGATGTGGTAACCGTCGGCCAGTTCCTGTTCCGCTTCCGGCTGGTCGAACGGGTGACGGTGAGTCACGGCGACGCCAGCGATGAAGAAGGTCAGGAAACCGAAGATCTGCGGAATGATGAACCACAGGTTCTGGGCCTGGTACTCAACGATGTCGCGCATGTTGAACGAGCCGACCTGGATCACGATTCCCATCAACGACAGGCCCATGAACACTTCGTACGACACGGTCTGCGCCGAGGCCCGCAAGCTGCCCAGCAGGGCGAACTTGTTGTTACTCGACCAACCGGCGAACAACACCGCGTAGACCGACAGGCCGGCCATGGCGAAGAAGAACAGGATGCCGATGTTCAGGTCCGCCACGCCCCAGGTCGGAGTGATCGGGATGATCGCGAAGGCAATCAGCAGGGCGCTCATGGCCACGACCGGTGCCAAGGTGAAGATCATCTTGTCGGCGAACGGCGGGGTCCAGTCTTCCTTGAAGAACATCTTGATCATGTCGGCCGCGATCTGGAACGCGCCGAACGGGCCGACGCGGTTCGGACCGTAACGGTCCTGCCAGAGGGCGAGCAAACGACGCTCGACCCAGCTCAGCAGCGCGCCACACACCACCACGGCGAGCAGAATCACGATGGCCTGAATGACTGCGATGATCACGTCGATCACTTCAGGAGTGAACCAAGTCATTGCGCTGCCTCCTGCAGACCGTCAACGGATTTGCCAAAGATCGCTGGCGGAATGCCGGCGATGCCCGCAGGCAATGCAACCAGACCGGCACCCAGCTCTTCATTGATGCGCAGCGGCAGACGCAGGGTCTGGCCAGCCACGTTCAGGCTGAGCATGGCGCCTTCGTTGACACCCAGACGATCAGCTTCGGACTTGGCCAAAGCGACGTAGGCGGCCGGGATGCGTTCCTGAACCGGCGCGGCTTTCGAAGAGGTCTCTTCGCTGCCGAGCAGGTGGAAGAACGGCACAACCTGCCAAG
>NZ_JBFULH010000912.1:0-1325 GCF_056400445.1 Pseudomonas sp. P5_B2
CGGCAGTGCATTCGCAAGTTTGATCACGTCTGCAAGGCCATCGTAGGCATACACCGCGATCACAGGCCCGAACACTTCTTTCTGCATCACATTCGAGTTGATCGGCGGATTTAACAGCACCGTGGGCGCATAGCAGTTGTGACTCAGCGAACTACCGCCTGAGATCAGACGTGCACCACCGGCAATGGCTTCATCGACCCATTTGCCAACTCGCTCAACTTCGCGCTCGGCGATCAGTGGACCGACGTCGGTATGGATGCTAGCTGGATCACCGACCATCAAAGCATTACCTATATGGCCTAGACGCACCGCGACCTGTGTGGCGATGCTGCGGTGACAGAAAACACGTTGAACGCTGACACATGCCTGTCCAGCGTGCCAGAAACCGCCGCGGGCGATACGTGGCAGGGCGTCGTCAAGGTCAGCGTCAGCAGCGACGATCACCGGCGCCACGCCGCCGTGCTCCAGTGCACAACGAGTGCCAGGGGCAAGGGTCGAACGCAGCATCCAACCGACGGCGGCGGACCCAATGAAGCTAAAGAAACCTAGTTGCGGGTCAGAAACCAACTTGCCGGTAATAGCGTTATCAGTCGGCAGCACCATTTGAGCCCAGCCTTTTGGCAGGCCAGCTTCAGCCAAAATATCGAGCAGGGTCTGGCAACTGAGCGGAGTGTTGGCTGCGGGTTTTACGATCACTGGCGCGCTGACAGCAATGGCCGGTATCACCTGGTGCACAATCAAATTAAACGGATGGTTGAACGCCGAGACCGCGGCGACCACGCCGATAGGTTCGTATTGGGTGAACGCCACACGATTCGCGGAAGTAGCGTTTAAGCCCATGGGGACAACATGACCGGCTTCAGTGCGAAGTACTTCGATGCAGTTGAGGATGCCGTCGATGCCGCGCTCTACTTCAGTGATGGAGTCCTTCAACGGCTTGCCGCCTTCGTTGGCGGCCTGGATCGCAATCTGTACCTTGCGCGTACTGATTAACTCGGCGGCGCGGTGCAGGATTTCTATGCGCTTTGGTTTTGACAGCCACTGGTTACGGTCGCGGAAAATACTATGCGCGACAGCCAGCGCCTGCTCCACATCTGCCAGGGTAGAGACCTCCACTTTGCCAATGACAGTGCCATCGTAAGGGGAGTGTACAGCCAGGGTTTGTTCAGACATTGGGCTCACCTATCCATTAACGCGATACGCAATGCCCTAGCCAAAGTGAGCAGGTTTCGCCGCCTACTCTGGTCTGGGGGGTAATCATCCAAGCGGTAACCTATCCCGCGTACGGCGGGTAGTCGATATAGCCTTCGGCTTCGCCCTGATAG
>NZ_JBFULH010000913.1:0-1320 GCF_056400445.1 Pseudomonas sp. P5_B2
CTGATACGCTGCTGATACGCTGAACGGCTCTGTGGGTTGGCGGAAAACAGCACCAGCCCTGCCGTATGCCGATCAATGCGATGCAACGGCACCAGATGCGGATTATCCAGTCGACGAATCAACCTTCGCAGGAGCGTTTGCTCGACGTACTCGCCTGCCGGAGTCACCGGCAGAAAATGCGGCTTGTCTGCGACTACCAGATGCTCGTCGGCATAGAGGATCGACTCGACCACAGGGATCGGCTTTTCGTCCGGCACCTCACGGAAATAATGGATTCGCAGGCCTTCCTTGTAAGGCAGGTCGACCGCAATCGGCATTCCGTGCCCGTCGAGTACCCGACCGCGAGCGACTCTGTCCAGCCATTGTTCACGACCAATAGCGCTGAAGTGTTCGCACAAGCAATCGATAACGGTCTGCCACGAGCCCGGCGGCAAGTAGAGTGTGCTGGCCTGGCTGTGTGCAGCGGAAAAAGATGAAGTGGACATACGAAAGTTCTGACCCTCAATGCAGGTCGACATTATCCAACAGTGGCCGAGTCGAACCTAGCAGAGAATCCTCATGCCGGAATCGGCGCACGCGCCGCCGCATCAGTGAACTCCTTGAGCCAGCGCAACACATCGACGGCTTCCCAACGAGCTGGATCGTAAAGTGCGTATAACAACCCCTGATAACCCACGACATCCAGTTGCCGGTGGTAACCCGCACGCTGGAACAATGCTTCGATTTCGGCGAAACAGGTATTGAAATGCACTTTGTTGAAGGGGGTTTTACCTTCCGTCACCAGACCGTCCAGACGCAATTCAAGGACTGCCTCACGCACAACATCGACCGACATCCGGTTCACGCTGTTTTTCAATTGTTCGACATTGACCACGATTCATCCCTCTCACGCCCGGAACTGCCTGCCCAAACCCGAAACCCAGGACGGCAAGGCAGCATTACGAATAACTGTATGCGCATACAGTATCCGAAGAGCATCGGTTAAGCCAAGGGTATCAATGGCAAAGTTCGACAGACGGGACCATCGCTGCATCCAAAACCGCTTAACGCAAGAACGCCACTACCTCGTCAGCACCAAATGGCCAACCCAGTTCTGCGCCGGTATCGACTCGTCGCAAGACCGGAATGCGCAGGCTGTAGGCTTCGAACCAGGTTTCATCGACAGCGATATCTACCAACTCAACCAGCAGACCGCGTTCGACAAACTCCATCAGCATGGCTTCGGCCACTTCACAGAGGTGGCACCCAAGGGTGCCAAACAGCTGACATTCAGGAAGCATGAGCGCTCACCCGTAAAAATTTAAGTGATTATTCTAGGCC
>NZ_JBFULH010000914.1:0-1313 GCF_056400445.1 Pseudomonas sp. P5_B2
GTCTGTTGAGTATCGACTTGGTGCGCATCGTGCCTGAAGAGGCGAAAGCCAAACGCATCCCGATCAACGGGACGCAAAAACCGGCTCTGCAGCACTAAGGCAGAGCAATGAAAAAGGGCGCCAGCACGGCGCCCTTTTTTGTGTTCATCCTTGCGAAACCCGAAGGCCACGCAGTGGATGCGTGTTGCTCTTTGTTAATCGGTTAAAGCACTCAATATTGTGTGGGCGATTTTGATTCGCTCAGGGTTGGGGTAGTTTTTGTTGGCAAGGATCACGATGCCGATGTCCTTCGAGGGCACAAACGCGACGTAAGCCCCAAAGCCGCCGGTGGAGCCGGTTTTGTTAATCAATACGTTCTTCTGTTGACGTTGCGGTGGGTTCAACCACTGGACCTTATGCGGCTGCATGGCCATCTCGGTCGAATTACCCGCGAGCAGCCTGTCCAGCGTGACCGGGTAAGGGTAGAGCTCCCAGCCCAGCCCCTGTGTCATGTCGCCCACGGTGTAGTAACCGGTATGGGTGGTGGCGATGGCTTGCTGCAATGGTTGTTCCAGCCCGGCCGGTTTCATGTTCACTTCGACATAGCGAAGCAAATCCGAGGCGCTGGTTTTCACGCCGTAGGCTTCAGAGTCGAGCGCGCCCGGCCCGACGTGCACAGGCTTGTCTTCCTTGTTGTAACCMTGAGCGTATAGCGCCATCTGCGCTTGCGGGACGTTGAGGTAGGTGTGCTTGAGGCCCAGTTTTGGCAACAATGTCTTTTCCATCAGTACATCGAACGGCTGGCCCATGCTGTTAGCAGCGAGATAGCCGAACAGCCCGATGCTCGGGTTCGAGTACTGACGATGGGTGCCGGCAGGATAAACCGGTGCCCATTGCTTGAAATAAGCCAGCATTGTCTCAGGATGGTCAGCTTCGTCAGGGAACTGCAGCGGCAACCCGCCTGCGGTGTAAGTGCCCAGCTGCAGCACGCTGATGTGGTCGAATGCACTGCCGCGCAATGCAGGCAAAACAACGCTGGCAGGATCGGACAGGGACAGTTTGCCGTTGGCTTGCGCGTATCCGGCCAACGTGGCAGTGAAGGTTTTGCTGACAGAACCGATTTCGAACAACGTGTCCTGGCTGATCGGTTTGCGGTCCTCTTTGGAGGCTACGCCGTAATTAAAGTAATGCTGCTGACCATTTTGGCTGATCGCCACGGCGAGCCCTGCAATATTCTGTTGCTGCATCACCGGGCCGACGGCGGCGTCGACCAGAGATTGGAGTTGCTGGTCGGACGGCGTCGCGGCCATGCACGGTGCTGAGCCGAGGATGAG
>NZ_JBFULH010000915.1:0-1310 GCF_056400445.1 Pseudomonas sp. P5_B2
ACCATTACTTCAACGAAGTTCTGCAAAGCACCAGGCTGACCGGAAGTCGCTTTCTTCGCCGCCATGCGGAAAAGAAGTACGAAGATCAGACCCAACGCGACCGACCAGCCGAGGGTATCGACGTGGAAAGCCCAGAAGCCCATTTCTTTGGCTTCTGCTGCGGTGTGGGCAAAACCCCACCCGCCAGTTGGGTGCTGACCGAAGGTCAGGTTTTGCAAGTGGTGCTGGATATAGCCCGAAGCGGTTGTCTCTGCCATGGTTGCCTCAAACGCCCTAAGGTCTCGAAAGTCTTGTTCTCATCAGCAGGGGCGCGAACCAGCTGACCAGTTGGGTCAACACGAAGACGCCGAATACAGCTAGCGGCGCCAATGGCTTCACACCTGCAAACGTCAATGCAAAGAGCACTGCCGTCAAAATCAGTTTGCCCGCCTCACCGGCATAAAAAGACCGGACGATGGCTTGAGCTGCTCGGGCGCCGGAAAACCGAAATGCCCTGTGAGCGAAATAAACATTGGGAAGCAAGGCTATCAAGCCTCCGCAGAGTCCTGAGTACCCGGCTACGACTCCATGCCAGTACCAGAGCGCCAAGGCGGCCAGTACCAAAACGACAAATTGAGCCAGTAACACCGGAAAAACTGCCAGGCGATGGAACGGCAAGCGGTTTGGCGTGCGGCTCTCCATCGTTATTGCTCCCCAATGATCGGCTGCCAGAATTCAATAACTTGGCATAATTTGTGCCGACAAAATGCGCGCAGAGTATAGGTGCGGTTCCGCCCCTATTCAACTGTCAGGTAGTGATTTCCGACTGCACGCTACATGAGGAAATGTTTCAACGAATGTGTGCAAGCACACCCTGCAACTCGTCGAGGGAGTTGTAACCAATAACCAACTGCCCTTTCCCCTTCTTACCGTGGCGAATCTGCACCGCAGAGCCTAGGCGCTCGGCCAGGCGCTGCTCGAGTCGGGCAATATCCGGGTCCGGCTTTACCGGTTCAGCATGCTCCTGTTTGCCACTCAACCACTGGCGAACCAGTGCTTCAGTCTGGCGCACAGTCAGCCCCCGTGCGACAACGTGTCGCGCCCCTTCAACCTGTTGATTCTCCGGTAAACCGAGCAAAGCACGCGCATGACCCATTTCCAGGTCGCCGTGCGACAGCATGGTCTTGATAACTTCCGGCAACGCGATCAAGCGTAGCAGGTTGGCCACGGTCACGCGGGATTTGCCCACTGCTTCAGCAACCTGTTGCTGAGTCAGCTGGAATTCCTGCTGCAAACGCTGCAACGCCACGGCTTCTTCGATCGGATTAAGG
>NZ_JBFULH010000916.1:0-1308 GCF_056400445.1 Pseudomonas sp. P5_B2
ACGCAGTCGTCTTCGTTGTTGGGGCATCCACACTGGGTACGCAGCTGCTGGCCTATGCCTATGCAGGTGACTTCTACCCCTCCACGATACGCTCGGCGGGTGTCGGGTTTGCGTCAGGTGTGGGACGCATCGGGGCGATCATTGCGCCAGTGCTGATCGGCTGGCTGGTGTCAATGAACCTGCCACTTGAGCACAACTTCATGGCCATCGGCCTGGCCGGCTTGATAGGCGCAGTGGCGGTGACATTGATCAACCAGTCTTGTGCGGATTCCACTCGAGCAAAGAAATCTCTGGCGTTCTCAGCTGAGTGAAGCTTGGATGACTCCACTCGATTTTACTTGAAGAGCGATTGCTGCTTCCGCCTCGCCTCCGTCCTGGTGAACCGTGGCTTGGGCGAAGGCGATACTGTCTCCGCCCTCTACAAGCGGCAAGTTGCCACGCATAAGGGGCTCGTGCGGCAGCCTTCGAAGGCTTGATGGTTGCTGAATCCGAAACTATGCAGCCAGTACCAAAAGATGGCCAAACAACGGGTGAGCTGCTGCTCAAGGGCAACACCGTAATGATGGGTTATCTGAAAAATGTTGTAAGCGACTCAAGGGGAAGTTTGCCTTGATAAAAATCCCCCAGTCCATCTGGAGTCAGAAAGTTTGATTACACCATTAGATGCGATGGAGGGAGCTCCCAGTGCGCATATTCAGTTGATGCATTCGCGAGAGTGAGCTCTGCATTGGATTCGTGTGTGTTGCGTTGGCTTGGAAGATTTACTTGTTGCTTCTCTTACTTACAAATTATAAAAAAAATCGGAGCGGTATAAGTGAGCATAAAAAAAATTTATGTAACTTTAGTGTTTGGCAGTATTGCCCTAAGTGGCCATGCGTTTGCTGACTTCCTAAGTGATAGCAAAGCTACCTTGGGAATGAGGAACTTCTACTTCAATAACGACAACCGTGATGGCACCGCTGCCCCTTCGAAAACCGAAGAGTGGGCGCAGGGTTTCATGTTGGACTTCAAGTCGGGATATACCGATGGTACCGTTGGTTTTGGTGTTGATACCCTAGGGTTGCTGGGTATTACCCTGGACACTGGCAAGGGACGACACGTCGGGAGCTCTATGATTCCCTCGAACAGTGACAACCGCGCCGTCGACGAGTGGAGCCGGCTGGGGCTGACCGGAAAAGTCAAAATGTCGAAGACAGAACTGCGCTACGGCACCTTGATTCCGAAACTTCCAATTCTGGTCGCCAACGATGGACGGGTGCTGCCACAAACCTTCGAGGGCGGCCAAATCACCTCGAGCGAGTTCAAGGA
>NZ_JBFULH010000917.1:0-1304 GCF_056400445.1 Pseudomonas sp. P5_B2
ATGTACCAGGAGACTGGTTGTGTCCCGAATGTAAGGTTGGCAAGAGTGATTTCGAGATGATCGAGATCACCGAGCCAGTGACCGCCGCCACAGTTGCTGCAGTAGTCACCATCGCCCCTATAGCAGCCCCAGTTGCTACCGTCGCGCCTGTTTCAGTGCCTGTGCAAGCAGCCCGTCCTGCTGGCCCTGTAGTAATCATCGGCAGCGGGCATGCAGGCTATGGYCTGGCTCAGGCTCTGCGCAAGCAAGACCCGAATCTGGAGATCCGTGTACTGACTCGCGAGTCCGGACATGTCTACTCCAAGCCGGCACTCTCTATTGCATTGGCTCAAGGTCGAACTGCGACAGCTCTGGCCAGCGAGAGCCCATTAGCAGTGGAACAACGACTTGGCATACGGGTGTACCCGCATTGCCAGGTTGAACGCATCGATTCCCAAGCCCGACGGTTGCATACCAACCTTGGTGAAATGACCTATGGCCAGCTAGTTCTAGCCAGCGGCGCAGCACCTATTCGTGTACCGATCGAAGGCTGCGCGGAAGCGTTGGTAAGCGTTAATAACTTGTCTGACTATCAAGCCTTCCGCACGCAATTAGTTGGTATGCATCGTATCGCTATTCTCGGCGACGGGCTTATTGGTTGTGAATTTGCCAATGACCTGGCCAGCAGCGGTTTCGAGGTGCGAGTCATTGGCTTGGGTGCTTGGCCTATGGAGCGCTTGTTACCGGAGCCTGCAGGACTCCATCTGCAGCAAGCGCTTACTGGTCTAGGAGTGCAATGGAACCTGCAAACCACCTTGCAGCGAATTGAGCGCAGTAACGATGGATTCGAACTGACATTGGCCAACGGCGAGCAACATAAAGCTGACTTGGTGTTGTCAGCTATTGGTTTGCGACCTAACCAAGAGCTGGCGCTCGCCTGTGGTCTGGAATGTGGCCGCGGGATCAAGGTCGATGAATATCTGGAGACTTCAATACCAGGTATTTATGCACTTGGAGACTGCATCGAAATCGACGGCCAGTTGATGCCTTATCTGGCGCCGATCAACCAAGGCATCGAAGCCTTAGCCCGTACCCTGTTGGGACAACCGACAATTGTGCGGTATCCGCTGATGCCAGTTACCGTGAAAACCCCGGCGGCGCCATTGTGCTTGCTAGCGGCACCCGCTAATTGCTCTGGTCAATGGCGAATTGAATCAACGGCCGACGGCCTTAGCGCAGCGTTTCACGACGACGCGGGCACCTTGCGCGGTTTCGCACTGCTCGGACGCCAAGCGCAACAACAGCGCAGCGCCTGGCTTCAGAAC
>NZ_JBFULH010000918.1:0-1304 GCF_056400445.1 Pseudomonas sp. P5_B2
CTGTTACACCGCCTTCGCGAGCAAGCCCGCTCCCACAGGGGATTGTGCATACCGGGCGTCCGTTGCGGGCGCCCGGTCTTGTTGCGGTTTAGCCGATAGTCATCAGGCTGGCATTACCACCCGCCGCAGCAGTGTTAACGCTCAATGCACGCTCGATCACCAGACGCTCCAGCGCAATGTTGGTCTCGCCTTGCGACAAACCATGTACACCAACAATCGCCCCGGCACGCTTGGCCACTTGCTGGCAGACCGCACGCAACTGGTCCGAATGGCCATGATGCAGAACTGCATCAAACACCACTTCATCCTTGTTCCAGTCGGACACCAGCTTGATGCGTGCCTGAACATCCTTCGGCAGGCGTGTGAACAACGCCTTGGTCAGGTCAGATTCCGGCCACACCGCCGAGCCACCGACAGCCAACACCGCTGCCAGTTGAGTCAGCAGATCGCCTTCGACTTCCGTCAGGCACAGCACGTGTTCGCGCGGCAGGATGGCGTAGCTGTTGCGCTCGCCGGTCGGGCCCGCCAGAACACGGGTGATCCCGCTTTGCGATTGCGCTGCGAACTGCACGCACAGGGTGCTCAGGTCGGCAGACTTGTGGCTGTCAGCCCAGGCTTTCAGGGCGGTCAGCGGCTTGCTCATGGCGTCACGCAGACGAACGTCCGGCGCTGCGATAGCGTCACCGCGAGCGAAGGATTGTTCGATTGCATCGGTAGGACGCGTCGACAGCAGGCGGTACAGGTACAGCGGACCACCGGCTTTCGGGCCGGTGCCCGACAAACCTTCGCCGCCGAACGGCTGCACACCCACCACAGCACCGACGATGTTGCGGTTCACGTAGACGTTACCGGCGTTGACGTTGTCGATCACCTTGGCGATGGTCTCGTCGATGCGCGTGTGCACGCCCAGCGTCAGGCCATAGCCGGAAGCGTTAATCTGACCGATCAGTTGATCGATGTCTTTGCGCTTATAGCGAACCACGTGCAGCACCGGGCCGAAGATCTCCCGTTGCAGTTCGTCGAAGCTTTCCAGTTCGATCAGGGTCGGCATGACGAAGGTGCCGCGTTTGACTTCTTCGCTGTTGGCGATGGCCACCTGGTAGACGTTGCGACCTTTGTCGCGCATGCCTTGGATGTGCTTCTCGATGCCAGCCTTGGCTTCGGCGTCGATCACCGGGCCGATGTCGACGGACAGGCGCTCAGGGTTGCCGAGACGGCATTCAGCCATGGCGCCCTTGAGCATTTCGATGACACGGTCAGCGGAATCTTCCTGCAAGCACAGTACGCGCAGTGCCGAGCAACGT
>NZ_JBFULH010000919.1:0-1304 GCF_056400445.1 Pseudomonas sp. P5_B2
CCTTTGAATTCGAGCCTTGCGGGTCTGTTATGAAGTCGGTTGAAGAACAGCTAGCGCTGATTAAACGTGGTGCGGAAGAACTGTTGGTCGAGTCCGAGCTGATCGAGAAGCTCAAGCGTGGCCAGCCGCTACGTATTAAGGCTGGCTTCGATCCGACTGCGCCGGATTTGCATCTGGGTCACACCGTGCTTATTAATAAGCTGCGTCAGTTTCAGGAGCTGGGGCATCAGGTGATCTTCCTTATTGGTGACTTCACCGGGATGATCGGTGACCCGAGCGGTAAGAGCGCCACCCGTCCGCCGCTTACCCGTGAGCAGGTTCTCGAGAATGCCGAGACCTACAAGACTCAGGTCTTCAAAATTCTTGATCCGGCAAAAACCGAAGTTGCGTTCAACTCCACCTGGATGGATCAGATGGCGCCGGCAGACTTCATTCGTCTGACCTCGCAGTACACGGTTGCTCGTATGCTCGAGCGCGACGACTTCGACAAACGCTATACGACCAATCAGCCCATCGCTATCCATGAGTTCCTCTATCCGCTTGTTCAGGGCTATGACTCGGTGGCGTTGCGCGCGGATGTCGAGCTGGGCGGTACCGATCAGAAGTTCAACTTGTTGATGGGGCGCGAGCTGCAGCGCGGGTACGGTCAAGAGCCGCAGTGCATTTTGACCATGCCGTTGCTCGAAGGTCTGGATGGCGTGAAGAAGATGTCCAAGTCTTTGGGCAACTACGTCGGTATTCAGGAAGCGCCGGGTGTCATGTATAGCAAACTGGTTTCCATTCCGGATGCGTTGATGTGGCGCTACTTCGAGCTGCTCAGCTTCCGCTCCATGGATGAGATCAATGCATTCCGTGCGGATGTCGAGGCTGGTGCGAACCCGCGTGACGTCAAGATCAAACTGGCAGAAGAGATCGTTGCGCGTTTCCATGGCGAGGAGGCTGCGGCCAATGCTCATCGCGGTGCGGGTAACCGCATGAAAGAAGGCGAGCTGCCAGATGACCTGCCGGAAGTCGAATTGACTGCTACCGAAGATATGCCGATTGCGGCCGTCCTTAATAAGGCGGGGCTGGTGAAGAACTCGGCAGTGGCGCGGGACCTGTTGAATTCCGGTGGTGTGCGTATAGATGGTGAGGTGGTTGATCGCACCTTTATATACGTACTGGGCGCGACGCACGTTTGCCAGGCCGGTAAGAAGTCATTTGCGCGAATTACGCTGAAATCCGAGTAAAGCCGCAATCAGTGCTTGACGGCAGATTCTGGGTGTCTATAATTCGCCCCACTTCCGGCGCAGTCGAAACGGAAA
>NZ_JBFULH010000920.1:0-1303 GCF_056400445.1 Pseudomonas sp. P5_B2
TGGGTGTTCAAGTTGCAATACGGATGCCACTTCAATCGCCGACGCTTCGGTAGAGAATGGCCCGGTGATGATCTCGCCGCCGCCGAAGTTGTATATCCACCATTGGCCGTCTTCCGCCTGCTTGATCAGGAACCCGTTGACGCTTTTTGCTTCCGACATCTATCTGCCTCGTTGGCTGGTTCAATTGCGTAATGATAGCGCCAAATGCACTGAGAAAGTGCCAATGGGCGTAGGGTGGTGCGATTGCAGGGCTGGAGGAATCGCCAGCTAAGGTTAAAAGTTGTCAGCTATCTATTAGGTAGAAGCTGGTGCACGATCTGTGGAACTATCCGCAGGAATATTTCTCTATGTTGGCATCGGTTAGCCAGTGCGGGGCATTGTAAGGTGCGCGCCGCCTGATTAGACTGCGCCGAAACTCGTACACACAGCCCTTTCAAGGACTTTTATGATCAAGAAATGCTTGTTCCCAGCAGCCGGTTRCGGTACTCGCTTCCTGCCAGCGACTAAAGCCATGCCCAAAGAAATGCTGCCGGTGGTGAACAAGCCACTGATCCAGTACGGCGTCGAAGAAGCACTGGACGCCGGGTTGACCGAAATCTCCATCGTTACTGGTCGCGGCAAGCGCGCCCTGGAAGACCACTTCGACATCAGCTATGAGCTGGAAAACCAGATCAAGGGCACCGACAAGGAAAAATACCTGGTCGGCATCCGCAAACTGCTGGACGAGTGCTCGTTCTCCTACACCCGTCAGACCGAAATGAAAGGCCTTGGCCACGCGATCCTCACTGGCCGCCCGTTGATCGGTGACGAGCCGTTTGCCGTGGTACTGGCGGATGACTTGTGCGTCAACCTCGAAGGCGACGGCGTACTGACACAGATGGTCAAGCTGTACGAACAGTACCGCTGCACCATCATCGCGATTCAGGAAGTGGATCCGCAGGAAACCAACAAGTACGGCGTAATCGCTGGCGAGTTGATCGCTGATGACCTGTACCGCGTACGCAACATGGTCGAGAAGCCGGCGCCGGAAGACGCTCCGTCGAACCTGGCGATTATCGGTCGTTACATCCTGACTCCGGACATCTTCGAGCTGATCAAGCAAACCGAGCCTGGTAAAGGTGGGGAGATTCAGATCACTGACGCGCTGATGAAGCAGGCGAAAAACGGTTGCGTGATTGCCTATAAATTCAAGGGCAAGCGTTTTGACTGTGGCGGCGCTGAAGGCTACATCGAAGCGACCAACTTCTGCTTCGAGAACTTCTACAAGACTGGCAAGGCTTACTGATAGCGCCTGACCCACTTG
>NZ_JBFULH010000921.1:0-1303 GCF_056400445.1 Pseudomonas sp. P5_B2
GCTGCAATCCGCGCCTGCTCAACCGCCAATTGCCGCGCGCTTTCCAATGCGGCCAGTCTTGCTTGGTCTCGAGCCTGTGCTTCCGCCACTCGCCGCGCGTTCTCCAAAGCGGCAAGTCGCGCCTGCTCTTGAGCTTTTGCCGCAGCCTCTTCATTTACGCGCGCCAATTCGGCCGCCACTCGATGAGCTTCGCGCTGCGCTTCTAGCTGTCGTTGTTCTTGCGCTTGAGCAGCGGAAAGAAGGTTCTGCACGTGTATTTGTTGGGCATGTAAAAGTTGAATTTGATCTGTTAGAAAATTTGCAGAGTAAGCGGCTTTATAGGAGGCCACCCACCTTGCATAAACGGGCCCGTGAGGTGTTACAGGTCTTTCAAGCGTTTGAGCTTTGGCTAAATAATCACCAATTGTTTTGCCGATTGGGCTGTGTCCATAGAAGGAATTAGCTACTGAGGTTTGAGTGTGTAGTTCGGCTGTTCTTTGTTGGATTAATATATTTCTGATGTTGAGTTCGTGTTGATATGCTTGTGTTGGACTCGTTATTGATGCCGGATATTGAGCTCTCAGGTTTGCCAAGTCGATTTCTGTTGATCCTGGCAAGTTTTGAAGTTTTGCACTGTGTTCATTCTTTACGGAGTTCTCCGTAACTTTGATGTTGTCGCGGGTTTCGCGCCGAAGTCCTTCGTTAAACGTGAGGCCGGAGCCAATTCCGGGGCGTGTCGGCGGCACTCGGAATCCGCCGCCTTTCGGATCTGTTCCAGGCTTCGGCTGTGCACCAACATAAGTGGCCGGCAAGTAAACTGTGCCAAGCTCTCCGATAACATGTGATACCGGTAAATCATGTGGGGGACTTTGCTTCTCTGACATGTTGTTCTTCCATGAGTGGTTGTTGCTCGCTGAAAAAAGCTTATGTCAGAGGTGAAAATATTGGGTCTGTGAAGCGTGTAGGTGCTTTCTTTTTAAGTTGTAAGTAGTTGCTACATCTATCCAGATCGAAAGATTTATCCCGCGTTAAATTCAGAAAGTTCTTTTTGTCTTGCCCATAAAAAAGGCCGCTGCAAACGCAGCGGCCAAAGTAAGACGTGGATCAGGAGCTACAAATCAACGTCAGAGAACACCGGTCGATCAATCGATATAGCGTCGATCCATCTGAAATCTGTCGCCAACGGTGTGGACTGATCGCACACCATCGCTTGGTGCTATCCGGCTGTTCACCGTGAAAGCCCGGCAAGAATAAGTCGCTTGGCCCAAAGGAAAAATAGCGATTCACGACATGCAGTTTTGCAGTCTGGGCAACAGTCCAGGGT
>NZ_JBFULH010000922.1:0-1301 GCF_056400445.1 Pseudomonas sp. P5_B2
TCTCGCGAAGGGGGCCGCACGGCCAATAAAAGTGCATGGTCTTGCACAGCTGCCATCCCTTGGTGCGCTAAGGTCTAACGAAACGTTAGCGTCGCACCGCAGTCAGTAGCTCATCGCACTGCTTTCGCTCCACTGCGCAAAAAAGGCCCGCAATGCTCACACTCCTCAAGCAAGAAACATTTCTGCTGCTGGCGGTGCTCGCTGCCGCCGTCGCGTACCCGCTGGAACACTGGATGCTGCACAGCGGCCAACCGGTCGCGCTGGCTGCCGGCCTGGTGTTGATTGCGTTCATCGTCGCTGCCTCCATGCGCGTCGCCCATCATGCCGAGCTGCTGGCGGAAAAAGTCGGCGATCCTTACGGCACGATGATCCTGACGTTGGCCGCGGTGCTGGTGGAAGTGGTGATCCTGGCGATCATGATGAGCAATGAAGCTTCGTCTACCCTTGTGCGCGACACGATTTACTCGGCCGTGATGCTCGACATCAACGGCATCCTCGGCCTGGCCGCGTTGATGGGCGGGCTCAAGCACGGCGAGCAGTCCTATAACGATGACTCGGCGCGCAGCTACAGCGTGATGATCCTCACTGCGATGGGCGTGTCGATGGTGGTGCCGGAGTTCATTCCCGAGGCCAATTGGAAGATGTATTCGGGCTTCACCATCGGCGCGATGGTCGTGCTCTACGCGTTGTTCCTGCGGATGCAGGTCGGACCGCATAGTTATTTTTTCAGCTACAGCTATCCGGAAAAACGCCGCCGGAAAGTCCCGGAGGAGGAACCTGAGCCGATCAATCTGGTGCTGAGCATTGGTACGTTGGTGTTTGGCGTGGTGGTGATCGGCGCACTGGCCGAGGTGATGTCCAAAACCCTCGATCTGGGGCTGGAAGGGACGGGCGCACCGCCGGTGATTACGGCGATTCTGGTGGCGGCCATTTCGGCGGCACCGGAGATTTTGACGGCGTTGCGCGCGGCGCTGGCCAATCGTATGCAGTCGGTGGTCAACATCGCCATGGGCGCGTCGCTGTCGACGGTGATCCTGACGGTGCCGGTGATGGAAGCGATGGCGCTCTACACCGGCCAGCCGTTTCAAATGGCGATGACCCCGGTGCAGACAGTGATGATCTTCCTGACATTGATCGTCAGCGCGATCAACCTCAACGATGGTGAAACCAATGCTATCGAAGGCATGACCCACTTTGTGCTGTTCGCGACATTTATCATGTTGTCGCTGCTGGGCCTGTAGCCACACCACAAAACAAATGTGGGAGYGGGMTTGCTCGCGAARGCGGTGTGTCAGCCAACA
>NZ_JBFULH010000923.1:0-1299 GCF_056400445.1 Pseudomonas sp. P5_B2
CTCGTATCGTTCAGAGGATTCGCAAAGCCTGTAAAAAATTACTTAATCACCTTGTCATTGCCTGGCCTGGTCTGCAGGCCATAGTTATATCGATCCTCGAGGGAGATGTCAGACTCGATGGGGAAATGCTGCGGTGCCACCGGCGGCGCCGTATCTGGCTCAACGACTAAGCAACCTCTCCAGCCTTCCGAAAGACAAGGCAGAGCAAGCAATGCGAAATGATCATAGCCAAGCATCATAGTCCGGGGAACGATGACGAAATCCATGCTATCGAACGGTACGTTGGTGACTTGATCAAAACGCTCTTTGATCCAGAGCGCCAAATCATAAGCCCAGTGATAAAGATGATCGAACACCGTGTTGAGCTGCTCCTCACCGGACCATTTCGGACCGTCACCGCCAGACTCTGCCGGCATCGTTGAAATCCGAAAATCCAAGCGGATCAACTCACGCAACCCCTGGTCGTCAATCCGTTGATTTAGATGGCAGTGGAGCAGATCAGACCAACGCTTTGAGAGCAGATACGCGGCGTACCGTTCCAGCATGACCTGTAATAAACGAAACAGTGGGGCTTGCTGCCCCTTAAAATACCTAACAACCTGTTCGTATTTTGAGTCCTGAAAAGGCCTGGACTTTCCCTTGTCACGGCTGACATCCTTACGAACGCCAACTGCATGAATCACGCAATCGGGTATACGCTCCCCATTCATACAGACCAGAGCCGAAGTGACACTTCCTCCGCCAACTAGCTCAGGGTGGCCAAGATTCAGGAAGTAGATACTTTTCATTTTTCGCGCAAGGATCGGACTGGTCGCCCCTGGCACGTAGGCTCTTATCAACCCCTGATCGATCAACCGCCCAACTCTGTGCCTCAACTGTTCCTTACTGAGCCCAGTGAGCTTACAGAGCGTCGCGAAGCCCAAATCGTTGACCACCCCGAAACGGTCAGCGCGGCACAACAACAGACTCAGCAACAGTCGATTCACGACAGTGAGCCGACCAGGCTGCTTTTTACTCCGTAGGTCGGTCAGCAGACCCACCTCCTCGTTCCGCTCCTCGGGTTTTTCGCTTGCTTGGCAGACCTTCCTGCTTTCGTGCTTCAGCAAACTGCCGACAGCTGCCTCATGCTGCATTGCTGTCAGCGCGGTAATGTTTTCGAGCCTCTTGGGAAAATCCTCTTGGAGCTGGTAGCACCTTTTGGGTCGCCCCTTGCCCTCGGGAGTGGACGAAAAGGTCATTACACCGAGCGCCACCAAAGTTTTCAGTGCTTCTGATACCTGGCGGTCTGAGAGCCCAAAC
>NZ_JBFULH010000924.1:0-1295 GCF_056400445.1 Pseudomonas sp. P5_B2
GCACTCGTGTTGWCGCTRATGGAGCAGGGSCARATTYTCGATGTGAGCAAAACWAGGATTTGGCTTKCCARCAARCGSAAGGAAGAAGCTATTCCGGCCATTGAGATCSACGAGGCGCTACTGGTGCCATGAAWTGGTTTTTGTYCGARCKAGATGGATGCCRATCACTCGGGWGYCATCAGCACGGCGAGCRTTAGGKTSATGAARTYYTCGTTCTTRCTKAWKGTGTCCAAAGCACCGCGAACATTCCCAGCAACCTCTGCTGATCCGCGCTGCTCGACCTACAGCGTCAGTTCCATGATCGCGGCTTCGAGAGCGAGTTGGTTCTCGTTGATCTTGAACAGTAGGGAAGGGAGCAGATCTGCGTTCGACATAGTGTTTCCTCCGTGGAAGAGGACAGCGTAGYAGGCKGGTGTTATTCCCGTTCAAGCTGCCAAAGCAAATCCAAGCACGTAACTGGCAGCCTCCAACGTCATGTAGGAACGGTCAAAACTAAGCGTGTAAGTAAGGTTCTTCGGGGCGTACAGGTCATGTTGTGCGAACAGTTGTGGCCACTTTATCAGCGTCGTCTCCGACAGGATCAAATTACAGTCCAGCAAATCCGCGGCGGTCCGGATGGGTCGTTTTTTCAGGAGTTTGGGCGATGCCAGGACCGCGATTTTTTTCATTGCGCACCCTGTGGGTAATTGCACTGACTTGACCACCCATTTGCAATCGACCTGACCAACCATTTGCATCGGACTTGACCTGCACGTTCCGTAACCATGACAGGCAGAAAACGGCCGAGGTGTGTAAAAACGTTTTAGAACACGTTTGACAGTCGGGGCTGGAGCAATAATCGCGCTCCTACGCAAACTCCTAGTCTGTTGATTACACAAGCACCAGCAGATTTTACGTAGCAACGCAGACTTCAATACGGCGCATGCGTTTTTACACACTCTGGACCAGAAGCGGCCGTTCGACAAAGCAATGAGCAATTCAGACCGAGTGTTGCCGTTAAGGCGCAATGAACACCACCAGTCACGAGTACCATCTTCTAATCCTTTATCTCTTGCGCTGACTTCGCCCCATACCTTCGCAACAGGAACAGGTGATCGGGCCGGCGGACCCCGAACTTGACTGCCATCCGATCCAAGTAATCCAACCAGGAGTCCTCCGATATTCTGTCTGCTTCGGTAGACTCTTCAGGTGGATTCATTAACTCAAACTCCGCGTTATCGCGCATCCATACGTTGTAGCAGTAATCGTATTCAGCCCAGTCGTAAAAGCTATCCGACTCACAGAGGCCCTTGGGC
>NZ_JBFULH010000925.1:0-1293 GCF_056400445.1 Pseudomonas sp. P5_B2
GGCCAGGGTCGCCTCGGTGATATCACGGGTAATCTTGGCAAAGCCCAGCAACGCTCCGGTATCGCCCCAGATCGGGTCCACCACGACGTGTGCAAAAAAACGAGTACCGTCCTTGCGCACGCGCCATGCCTTGTTTTCGAATCGCCCTTCCCGTGTGGCCGTCTCCAATGCCCGCTGCGGTTCGCCGGCTTCGCGGTCTTCAGGGGTATAGAACATCGAAAAGTGCTGGCCGATGACTTCTTCGGGCCGATAACCCTTGATGCGCTGGGCGCCGGGGTTCCAGTTGGTTACGCATCCATCCGGGGCGAGCATGTAAATGGCGTAGTCCGTGACACTTTGAACCAGCAAGCGGAACTGCTGTTCGCTTTGCTTGAGGGTTTCCTCAGCCATTTTGCGGTCGGTGAGGTCGCGGGTGATCTTGGCAAACCCCAGCAACTTGCCGGACGGGTCACGTATCGGGTCGATCACCACATGCGACCAGAAATGCGTGCCGTCCTTGCGCACCCGCCAGCCTTCACCTTCGAAACGCCCTTCATTAATCGCCGTGTCCAACGCGCGCTGGGGTAAACCGGCACGTCGATCTTCTTCGGTATAGAACCGCGAGAAGTGCTGACCGATAATCTCCGCTTCCTCGTAGCCTTTGAATCGACGGGCGCCGGCGTTCCAGCTGGTGATGATGCCGTCGGGATCGATCATGTAGATCRCATAATCCACCACAGCATCAATCAGCAGGCGAAAGCGCATCTCCTCGATGGAATTGGTTTTGGACGGCACATCGCTCATCGATAACACCCGCAACTATCGTTTTGATGGAGTATGCGGCAAACCGTGAGTTTGAAAAGCCGTAACACGTTTGTTTATCGGTAGACGTATTTGGCGATGTAGGCATGCAAGTCGTTGTAGACGAAGTCAGGCACCTGTGCAGCGTGTGCCTGGGTTTTGAGTAACGCCAAGTGGCATGTCCTTACCATTTCGTCACGCTCCCTGAGGGTGTAGACGTGGTTATTGATAATGCTGGCATAAGTGCTGCAAGCGGTCGGTGCCGTTGGAGGGGTTATCTCGGTCGGATCTTTTGTGTACGTCTTCTGGAAGCGCGAAACCCGCTCTTTCAACCCACCGAGCCCGCGTTCATAGACTGTGATCTTTGAGCCGCTGACCGCTTTCGAGGCGGTTTCAAAGGCCAGGATGATCGCCTGCGCGTTATTCATGCTGGCCTCCAGTGCCGATGAGGTGACAAACCTTTCGAGTTCCTGTTTTTTCAGGCTATTGAGGGCTCTTTTGATGCTCGATACG
>NZ_JBFULH010000926.1:0-1293 GCF_056400445.1 Pseudomonas sp. P5_B2
CCCTCCATGTCGAAGAACAGATCACCGTCGACCGCCTTGGGCATCCGATAGAAACCACGCCGTTCACCCAAGACAGGCAGGAGCTCGAACAATGGGACATCACTGGAGCGCCCCTGGAACTGCAACCGCGCCTGATGCCGCAACTTGCTCAACGACTCTGTCTGCAACTTCGGGATGCGCAGGTCGTCGGTACTGTCCGCCAGCTGGTGCAATGTGGTCACGCCGGCACTATGTAACTTCTTGATTTGCGAACGGCTGATACCCGCTACCGCTGAGAGGTGATCGTCCTGCTGTCGTTGTTCGTCGCAGCGATCACGCCAGGCGCAGAACCCACAATGCCCGCACGGTTCGGGGTAGGTGACTGGCGGTTCGGCACTGTTCACGAATGCATCGAAACGCTGCAGCACGTGCTCCAGATAATCGGCGTAGTCGGCGACCCGAAATGCCTGCTCGGTACGAGCAGCATCACCGAGTACGATGTACATGAACTGTGGCTGTACGCCCTGGATCGAGATCAGCATTCGCGAATAAAGCGCAACCTGTACGAGGAACTTGGCCTTGGCCGTTTTCGCCAGCTTGGTGTCGATCACTTCATAGCTGTGGTCGCCCAGCGCCGACGCCCGAGGCACTTTGCGCAGGAAGTCGGCATGACCAATAAAGGCGCCTTCCTGAAGCGACGCCTGGAAGATGATATCGGCGCCGGCCTTCATGGCCTGAATTGTAAGTTCCACCCGACGCGCGAAACTCGGATTGCCCTCGGCAATGTCGACCACGTAGGCGTATTGGATTTTGRGCCGTTCGAAAAAAGCCGCTTCATGGGCCAGCCCTTTGTCCTGGATCAAACGGTTCTGCTCGCTTGCCGCCGCTTTTTCCATAGGGCTGACAAGGTTCTGAAGGTCCAGCGCCGTGAGGTGCTGGCACTCAAGAAAACCGCAGATATCTGAGGCAGAGTACAACTGAAATCCGTTTCGGCTTTGCATGGTCGCTTCCAGTACGGTGAAGCGTCCAGGAACGCTTCACGCTGATTCAATGTCGTGTGTGAGTCAGGCGTCGAGCGAGCATCCGCCGAAAAACTGCTCGAACAACGTCGTCGGCAAATGTTCYGCATCGAGCAGCCCGAAGTGCTTGCCCACGTTGCGCCCCAACGCCATCAGCGTCTTGGCAGAGTTCTCGGTACCTGCATATCCGGCGCTCAAGAGGTAGCCGATGCGTGCCTTTTCAGTCGTCGCCCGCAGATACGCATTGCCCGTGATCAACACATCCACCAAACAGACGCTTGCCCGTTCATCACCC
>NZ_JBFULH010000927.1:0-1292 GCF_056400445.1 Pseudomonas sp. P5_B2
GGGGTTATGTGATGGGTTTTAGATTCCGGCCAGGGCCAGGTCCATCGCGAAGTAAGTGAAGATCAAATCCGCCCCCGCTCGCTTTATCGCGCCAAGGCTTTCTCGTACCACTCGATCCTCATCAATCGCCCCTGCCTGCGCCGCGAATTTGATCATCGCGTATTCGCCGCTGACCTGATAAGCCGACAGCGGCAAACGCGAAACCTCGCGGATGTCGCGGATGATGTCCAGGTACGCGCCGGCCGGCTTGACCATCAGTGCGTCAGCGCCTTCCTGCTCGTCCATCAGCGATTCGCGCACCGCTTCGCGGCGGTTCATCGGGTTCATCTGATAGCTTTTGCGGTCGCCCTTGAGCGCGCTGCCGCCGGCTTCGCGGAACGGGCCGTAGAGCGCCGAAGCGAACTTGGTCGAATAGGCCATGATCGCCGTCTGACTGAACCCCGCGTCATCCAGCGCCCGGCGAATCGCCTGGACCTGCCCGTCCATGGCCGCTGACGGGGCAATCACATCAGCGCCGGCCCGCGCCGCCGCCACGGCTTGTTTGCCAAGGTTGATCAGGGTCTGGTCGTTATCGACTTCGTGGTTGTGCATCACGCCGCAATGACCGTGATCGGTGTATTCGCAGAAGCAGGTGTCGGACATCACGATCATCTCCGGCACGGCATCCTTGGCGATTCTCGACATGCGCGACACCAGCCCGTTGTCGCTCCAGGTGTCGCTGCCGCTGCTGTCCAGATGATGCGACACGCCGAAGGTCATGACCGACTTGATGCCGGCGCGGGCGTAACGCTCGATCTCGCCGGCCAGTTTCGACTCCGGAATACGCATCACACCGGGCATGCTGTTGATCGGCACGAAATCGTCTATTTCTTCCTCGACGAAAATCGGCAGCACCAGATCGTTCAGACTGAATTCGGTTTCCTGGAACAGGCTGCGCAGGCTCGCATTGCGGCGCAGACGACGAGGACGTGCTTCGGGGAACTGACTGGACATGGGCATTCCTGAAAAACGGAGGACAAGACAAACGTCGTAGGGGGCGAAG
Source organism: Pseudomonas sp. P5_B2 (assembly GCF_056400445.1). Classification (NCBI taxonomy): domain Bacteria; kingdom Pseudomonadati; phylum Pseudomonadota; class Gammaproteobacteria; order Pseudomonadales; family Pseudomonadaceae; genus Pseudomonas; species Pseudomonas sp. P5_B2. Next base: position 1,043 of record NZ_JBFULH010000927.1, read on the forward strand.
CTTATGCCCTGCAAGGTGCAAGGCACAAACCTCAGGCACGGAAAAAACCCTTACCGGTTCGGCAATAATCCCCGCATCCAACACAGCCCTTGTAGCAGCTGCCGAGCCTGCGAGGCTGCGTCCGGCCGCGAAGCGATCGCAAAACCTGCAACCGTTTTCTTTCAGTCAAACCGCGTTCACCGGACTGCGACCGCTTCGCGGCCGGACGCAGCCTCGCGCTGCTCGTCAGCTGCTACGAATCCCCTCAACC
>NZ_JBFULH010000928.1:0-1292 GCF_056400445.1 Pseudomonas sp. P5_B2
GAACGTCCTCAGCCAGCGGCGCGAAAAACTCCAACAACAGATCCGTTTCCTCCGCCAATTCCAGCGGTTCACGCTTGGGTGTCAGCAACCCGTGATCCGCCTTGGCCAGGTACAACATGTCATTGACCAGTTGCGCCATCCATTGCAGTTCTTCGAGGTTACTGTGCAGCGCCTCGCGGTAGTCCTCAATGGGGCGAGGGCGGGTGAGGGTGACCTGTATGTGGGTCAGCAGATTCGACAGGGGCGTGCGCAGTTCATGGGCGATGTCAGCGGAGAACGCCGAGAGCCGTTGAAAGGAGTCGTCGAGGCGACCGAGCATGGCGTTGAAGCTGTGGGCCATTTCCGCGAGTTCCGGCGGCATGTTCTTTTCGGGCAAGCGCGCATTGAGCGAATGCGCCGAAACACCGCTGGCGACCGCACTCATGCGCCGCAACGGACGCAACCCGCTGCGTGCTGCCCAGGCTCCGAGCAGGGCAGTGGCCAGGGCTGACAAGCCAACGGTCAGCCAGATCAGATGCTGCATGCGTTGCAGAAAGTGCTGGTGATGGGTGATGTCCAGCAACAAGGTCAGTTTTGGGGAATCAGGTTTGTCGACTAACAACGGCGCATTCAATACGCGGTAGTCGGAGCCGTCGTCGTTCAAGGTTGATAAGCCCGGTTTTTGCGGGAGCTTGTCCGGCAGGTGCGCCGAACTGTCATACCAGCGCTGGCCATCGCTGCCGGTTATGCGCAGCGACAAGTCGGCCTGGCGGCTCAATTCATCCGCAAGCCTGATTTGGCTGTCGCTGGATTGAATGTCGTGAAGTGCCCGGCGTAAACCAATCAATTTGCCGTCCAGCAGTTGCTGATCGAGTTCGACGAAGTGTGCTTCACTCGCACGACTGAACAATACCCCGGCGAACAGCGAAACCACGGCTGTGCMGGCCGCAAACAGTAACGCGAGGCGGCTGCTTAACGAAAGACGCCGCATCAAGCTGAGCGCTCTTCAAGGACGTAACCCATGCCGCGCACGGTGTGGATCAGTTTGTTGGGGAATTCATCGTCGATCTTCAGGCGCAAACGTCGGATGGCGACTTCGATCACATTGGTGTCGCTGTCGAAATTCATGTCCCAGACCTGGGAGGCGATCAGCGATTTGGGCAGGACTTCGCCTTGTCGACGCAGGAGCATTTCCAGCAGGGCGAATTCCTTGGCGGTCAAGTCGATGCGCTGTCCGCTGCGCTCAACGCGGCGGCGGATCAGATCCAGGCGCAAATCGGCCAGTTGCAGGCTGGTTTCCTGTGGTGAAGCGC
>NZ_JBFULH010000929.1:0-1292 GCF_056400445.1 Pseudomonas sp. P5_B2
GTACTGGGACATGGATCGCCAAGTGTTCGACTCGGGCAAAAAGCAAAGCGGCCAGGAAGTCTTCATCACACCGGCGGGGAAAACCCGTTACTACGCGTCGATCAAGGTGCCGGTGCACCTGCCGGGTCAACCGCCGGCCCTGATCGGTTTTTCGACCGATGTGACCGAGTTGCATGAACAAACCCTTGCCCGTGAAGCCGCCGAAAAAGCCCTGGCAGCACACAATCACTCCCTGTGGCTAAACAATCAGGTGCTGGAGCAACTGGGCCAGAATGCCTCGTTGCCTGAGGTATTGAACACCATGCTGCGCATCATCGATGACTATCACGCCGGTATGCTGAGTGTCGTGTCGCTGGTGTCTGACAATGGTGACGAACTGCTCAGCTGTGCCGCACCCAATTTTCCAGAGACGTGGTTGGGTGCCATTGCTCGGGTACCGATTAAGGACATGAGCGGTTCTGCTGCGACAGCTGTTCAACGTGGAGAAACCGTCGTTATTGAGGATATCGCCAGCCATCCCTATTGGGCCGCTCCTGAGTTTGCCGCTATTCGTGATGCGACGCTCTGTCTCGGGTTGCGTGCGGCTTGGTCTCAGCCGATCAAAAATAGTGAGGGCAAGGTGCTCGGTGTTTTCAACCTGTACCAGCGCGAACCTGCCGCACCGGATGCCGAGGATCTCGCCCTGTTGGCGGATTACGCCAAACTCGCGCAGATGGTCATCGAGCGTGCGCGTTTGGCTGACGCCTTGCAGGAAAGCCAGGCCCTGTATCGCCTGATCGCAGAAAACAGCAACGATGCGATCTGGGTGATGCAATATCCGGACTTGACCTATAGCTATATGAGTCCCTCGATTGCACGGCTGTACGGTTGGACGCCGGAAGAGTTCTCCGGCCAGCCACCGGACGAGCTGATGTCTGTGGAGGAGTTACGCAGGTGGAGCGATACAGTGGAGGAGCATGTTCGACGTGTTGGCGAAGGTGACCTGACGGCCTGTTTCATCGAACTCGAGCTGGAAGTCCGGAACAAGGAGGGCCATCGCGTCCAAGTCGAGACGGTCGCCAATATCATGCTCGACAGCGCCTCCCGACCGACCCACATTGTTGGCAGTTCCCGGGACATCACCCGGCGTAAGGCCGCCGAGGACAGCATCCGCAAAATGGCGTTCTTCGACCAGCTGACCGGTTTGCCCAACCGCCGAATGATGGAAGACCGGCTGGCTCAGATGCTCGCACTGGCGAAACGTGAACAACGCAAGCTGTCACTGCTCTTTGTGGATCTGGACAGGTTCAAGG
>NZ_JBFULH010000930.1:0-1291 GCF_056400445.1 Pseudomonas sp. P5_B2
GCTTAGCAGCGCACCGTTGCGCTGCCCCAGATTCACCATCTCCGCAGCCCCTCCGGGCATGGAAGAAAAGAATGCGGTCGCTCTGTCGTGCCCACTGGAACGCATTAACCAAACGGCAATGACACTCACCATGGTGGTAATTAGTGCGCCGGCAACTATAGGGATGGAATAGTTTAGGATTTGCTCGATGACTGCCGCATTGAAATGCAGTCCGATACCCAACCCCACCACCCACTGGCCAGCCTTACGCCCACCAGGTAGAGGGGCGATCTGCCAAGGGGCGCAGCACTTAACCAGTATCACAGCGACAAGCGAGCCCACCATCCATGGCAAGGGCCAGTGCACGTAACTCGCAAGAACCCCTCCAATGATCCCTATAAGCGGGGTCGTCACAAATCTCGACCAATGGATTTCTGCCACGAGTATCCTCTTCACGAACATTGAGGGCGCATCCATCCGTGCCCCGATAATCTCTCGAATTGCTGAGGCCGGTAGACGAAGAGGAGCGATGCATTGTCCAAGTCGCTACCTAGATGCCTATAAACAAAAGGGATATGAACTCTCAAAGCATCTGGTAGCGGAATGCGGGGTAAAAGCGAAGTGCTACTACCCCACAGGTGTGGCTGAAGAACGGGGATATTCAACGTCACACATTCGGATGCAAGCGCTCGAAGAGTCCAGATTTGTTAACCCTAGGACGCAGCTAGATCCCCAAGCAGAGRTATTTGATTTCCAGRTAATCTTCGATGCCGTACTTGGARCCTTCACGGCCCAGGCCCGAGSYCTTGATGCCACCGAACGGMGCGACTTCGTTGGAGATCARCCCGGTGTTKACKCCGACCATRCCGTATTCMAGGGCTTCAGCCACWCGGAACACACGACCCAGGTCRCGAGCRTAGAAGTACGAGGCCAGACCGAACTCGGTRTCGTTGGACATCGCGATCACKTCAGCTTCGTCTTTGAAGCGGAACAGTGGMGCCAGTGGRCCGAAGGTTTCTTCCTTGGCCACGGCMGCGTTGTTCGGCACGTTGGTCAGRATGGTCGGCTCGAAGAAGTTGCCTTCCATCGATTTGCCGCCGGACAGTACGGTGGCGCCTWTGGCAACGGCGTCGGCAATGTGTTCTTGCACCTTGGCCACAGCTTTTTCGTCGATCAGCGGGCCAGTGGTGGTGCCCTCCTCCAGACCGTTGCCGATCTTCAGCTTGGCCACAGCCACTTTCAGCTTCTCGGCGAACGCGTCGTAGACCGAATCCTGGATGTACAGACGGTTGGCGCAAACGCAGGTCTGGCC
>NZ_JBFULH010000931.1:0-1289 GCF_056400445.1 Pseudomonas sp. P5_B2
GATCAAAGCCTCGCCAACGCCGTCGGAAGCCAAGGAAGCGCTGATCAAGACTGCGTGGGAATCTTCCGCCGTGGTCGCGATGGTTGAACGTGYCGGTGCCGATTCGTGCCGTCCAGAGACCCTGGACCCGCAATACGGCCTGCGCGAGGGCAAGTACTTCCTGTCGCCAGAACAGGCGCAAGCCATTCTGGAACTGCGTCTGCACCGTCTGACCGGTCTGGAACACGAAAAGCTGCTGGCCGAGTATCAAGAGATCCTCAACCAGATCGGCGAGCTGATCCGCATCCTCAGCAGCGCCACGCGCCTCATGGAAGTGATCCGCGAAGAGCTGGAAGTGATCCGCGCCGAATATGGCGATGTGCGTCGCACCGAGATTCTCGACGCCCGTCTCGACCTGACCCTGGGTGACATGATCCCGGAAGAAGAGCGCGTCGTGACCATTTCCCACGGTGGCTACGCCAAGACCCAGCCATTGGCTGCGTACCAGGCTCAGCGTCGTGGCGGTAAAGGCAAATCGGCGACAGGCGTCAAGGATGAGGACTACATCGCTCACCTGCTGGTCGCCAACAGCCACACCACGCTGCTGCTGTTCTCCAGCAAAGGCAAAGTGTACTGGCTGAAAACCTACGAAATTCCGGAAGCGTCCCGTGCTGCCCGTGGTCGTCCGCTGGTCAACCTGCTGCCGCTGGACAGTGATGAGTACATCACCACCATGCTGCCGGTCGAGGAATACACCGAAGGTCACTTCATCTTCATGGCCACCGCCAAAGGCACCGTGAAGAAGACCCCGCTGGAATCCTTCAGCCGTCAACGCAGCGTCGGTCTGATCGCGCTGGAGCTGGACGAAGGTGACGTGCTGATCTCTGCTGCCATTACTGATGGCGAGCGCGAAGTCATGCTGTTCTCCGACGGCGGCAAGGTCACTCGCTTCAAGGAAACCGACGTGCGTGCCATGGGCCGTACCGCTCGCGGTGTTCGCGGCATGCGTCTGCCGGAAGGTCAGAAGCTGATTTCCATGCTGATCCCGGAAGAAGGCAGCCAGATCCTTACCGCTTCGGCGCGTGGTTTCGGCAAGCGTACGGCGATCACCGAGTTCCCTGAGTACAAGCGTGGCGGTCAAGGCGTTATCGCCATGGTCAGCAACGACCGTAACGGCCGTCTGGTCGGCGCGGTCCAGGTGCTCGATGGCGAGGAAATCATGCTGATTTCTGACCAGGGCACGTTGGTTCGTACCCGTGTCGACGAAGTTTCCAGCCTGGGTCGTAACACTCAGGGCGTGACCCTGATCA
>NZ_JBFULH010000932.1:0-1287 GCF_056400445.1 Pseudomonas sp. P5_B2
CCGGTCAACTCGCCGTTTTTGGTCACGCGATCGAGGGTCGTACCTGCGAAAACTGTTGAGCAGGTAGCCAGTAACGCCAAGCCGAAGGGTAAAAGTGCCGTAGTTTTCAAAGGCCAGTACTCCAATCAATTCAAAAAAACTGATTAGATTAAAACGCAATATATAATTCGTTTGTACTTTCTTTATGGAATAACAGGCTAAGTTCGAGCTATATCGGATCCAAGGGCTTTCTCGAATCCTGGTCCGACTACGGGGACGCAACGGCAGTCTGAAGTCGTTGCACGTCGACACTACTGATTAGGTAGTAGATTCGCTACCATGTGGGTTATACCAAACCTGAAGCTGCACCCCTTTGGAGTACCCAATGCCTAGTCAAAAGGACATCGCAGCCGTCAGTACCACCCCGGTGATTCCTGATCAGCGCCGTGAATTGATTTTGCGTCAGTTACGCAAGCACCAGGTGCTGAGTGTTCACCAATTGATGGAGATGTTCGATTGCTCGCACATGACTGTACGGCGCGATATCGCCCTGCTTGAGCAGGAAGGACGCGCCTATTCCGTCACCGGAGGGGTACGTCTTGCCAGCCAACTGCACAGCGAACCCAGCCATCAGCTCAAGGCGGTCGTCGAGTTGCCGCAAAAGCAAGCCATGGCAAAGCTCGCTGCCCGATTACTGCGCGCGGATATGACGATCTATCTGGATGCCGGTACCAGTACGCTGGAGATCGTTCCGTACATAAAAGCGTTGTCTGGCATGACTGTGGTGACCAACGATTTTGGCGTGGTGCAGGCCTTGCTGGACGCGCAGCAGGTGACGGTGATCCACACGGGCGGACAGCTTGATCACTCCAATCATTCCTGTGTCGGCGGACTCGCCGTCGCCACCTTGCGTCAGGTCGTAACGGACATCGCTTTTATCTCCACCAGTTCCTGGGATCTACGTCGCGGCATCACCACGCCTTCTGCGTTGAAGGTCGAAGTCAAGCAAGTGGCAATGCAGTCGGCGTCGCAGGTGGTACTGATTGCCAGTAGCTCTAAGTACGGCACATTCAGCATGTACAAGATCGCAGGGCTTGAGCAGTTCGACATCATCATCAGCGACGATGCTCTCGCTCCGGCTGCGGCAGACGGGATTCGCAAACAAGGTGTTGAATTAGTGTTGCCAGCAGATCAGAAACAGACCTGAAAGCGACCCAAAAAAAGAAAGGCTCCGGTACTGGCCGGAGCCTCCCCCGCTGACATTGCCTCCAGGCAACGCAGCGGTAATTGAACATCGAGGGTCAGAGC
>NZ_JBFULH010000933.1:0-1284 GCF_056400445.1 Pseudomonas sp. P5_B2
GTACACCATGCTCAACCGTAACCCGGCAAGGCCATCGGTCAGGGACCGGCTTTCTCCTTCTCGTGTCACCAGAACCGGCTGGTCCGCAGCGTAAGGCGTGGAAAGCACAATCCCGGCGTGGCGTGCCTCAAAACCATTGGCACTGCCAAGCATATCGACGTCGCCGTTTTCCAGCGCCTCGATCGCGTTTTCTCGAGACGTGTAGCGCTGAACCTTGACTGGCAGTCCCGTGGCCTTGCCTAGGATGCCCGCGTAATCAGCAGTGAAACCTTCATACTCGCTGCCGCTATTGGTCAGGTCGAAAGGCGGGTAATCGGGGGCTGAAGTGCCCAAAATCAGTTCACGCTTGTTGTTGAGCCATTGTCGTTGTGATTTGTCCAATTGGACTTCCATGTGACCGGCCATTGAGCGACTGAGCAGGGTGTAATGCTCGCTGGCGGAATGTGTCGCAGACACTGATGTGCTCAGACATAAGCCTGCAGCTATCAGTATTAGATAATCCTTTATACGACTGGGCATTCGGACTCTCACACTAAGGCGTTGCGTTTTGCCATATCGATGAGTTCAACCAGTGATTTGGCTTTGAGTTTTTGCATCAGGCGCTTTTTATAGGTGCTGACTGTCTTGTTGCTGAGGAACATGCCCTTGGCAATTTCCTTGTTGGTACGGCCTTGTGCAAACAATTGCAACACCATCAACTCCCGGTCGTTGACTGACTTGAACAGCTCAAGGTCAGCGTATCGCGTGTCATCGCTACGGACAGGGTTCAACGCCTGACTGGGGAAATAGTTGTAGCCTGAAAGCACTGCCTTGATTGCACTCACCAGTTCGCTGAGGTCCTCCTGTTTGCATACATAGCCCGACGCACCGGACTGCATACAGCGAATACCGAACAATGTCGGGCACTGAGCCGTTAATACCAGGGTTTTTAACGGCGTACACATGGCGTTGAAGCGGGATAGCACTTCCAGTCCGTCCAGTTTGGGAATGCTGATGTCGAGAATGACCAGGTCTGGCATGCATTCGCGAACCATCTGCATGGCGTCGACCCCATTATCAGTTTCACCGACAACTTTATAGCCCTCATGTTCGAGCAACATTCGGACGGCAAGACGGATGACGGGGTGATCGTCGACAATAAAAACGGAGTTCATAATCAGATCCCATGCGAGCTCAAATAAAGCGCGCACCTTAGCTCAGATAGTTGAGGGGACGCATGAACTGACAGGCAGATAGCAGCGATATAGGAAAAATCCTACAATTGAAAAGGAATAGGACTACCGG
>NZ_JBFULH010000934.1:0-1280 GCF_056400445.1 Pseudomonas sp. P5_B2
ATCCCACGGCGATTCAGGAGGGTTGAAGTGTCTGGCGGTGGCGTAGGCATTGGCGCTACCGCGACGTTTCTCGGCGTGGGCGGCAGCGTCATGACCGTGCCGTTGTTGCGGCGTTGTGGGTTGAGCATGAGTCAGGCGACGTCCATGGCCAATCCGTTGAGCCTGCCCGTTGCGGTGGCTGGGACGGTGACATACATGGCCATGGCGGGATTCAGCGAGTTTGATTTGGGGGCGTGGTTCATCGGCTATGTGGATTTGCTGGCGTTTGCGGTTTTGACGATGGGATCGTTGCTGGGGATTCGATTGGCCACATCATGGATCGGGCGGATTCCGGATCGGGTGCATGCGCGGGTATATGTGGGTTTGCTGGTTATGGTGATGCTGAGTATGTGTGCCTACTAGGGTTGGATTCAGCAGCGTGATTCGCAAAAATATGCTTTCGTTCTGTCTAGGATTTCTACGCGGGAGCATGCCATGTTGATCCTCGAAAGCGATTGGAAGAAGTTCAAGGAACTGCGCAGAATTGCGCTCGATCGATTTTGCCAAGGTGTTCTTGCCGATGCCAAGGCGATTACCCAACATGGAGCGCTGTCAGCTCATGCGCGATATGGAATGCTCTATGGATTGATCCAGGATCGGGACAAGGATATGGCCCGGGCTTTTGACTACAACAGCCAATCCCGCTCCAGTGCGCTCAGAGGTTTGCGGTTGATGGTCAAGCATGATTTGCTAACCGACGCAGAGTTATCAGTTCTGAGCAAAGCTGTGCTGGAACATATCTCGGATGTCGTTCGCCAGCCCTATGAGCTTGAGTGGGTTGAAGAGATCGTGCGGCAGGACTGACACCTACTTATCCATGAATCCCGGCGCTTCCCGAACAATGAAGTGATCCAGGTTCTCAATATTCGCACTGAACACCCCGAACGTCTGCTCGGGGTTTTTCTTGCTCGGTACCTGCTTCAACTCCGGCGTCACGCCGTAAAAGAAGCAATACAAGTCCTTCCCGCTCTCGATGGCGTGCTTGATCTCTTCCAGAAACGCTTTGCGCTTGCGGTAGTTGTCGATCAGCTTTTTGCTCAAGTAAATGTTGACTGAATAAGGCTTTTTCTTCGCCTCGTCCGCTTGCTTGAACCAGACTTTCTGTTCGAAATCGATACGGAAACTCTGCGTGTAATCCTTGATCTCCTTGATCTTGCCCCAGTAAATCAGCCCCTTGTTGTCCTGCAGATACTCGATCCTCTTGAAGAACGACCCATAAGGCGCCGTGTGCTCACCAATCT
>NZ_JBFULH010000935.1:0-1280 GCF_056400445.1 Pseudomonas sp. P5_B2
CCCCAGCACCATGCGCCGTACCGTCGAGCAGGCCAAGCGCTTGGGCGTGGCCATCGGCGCACATCCGGGGTTTCGCGACCTGGTTGGTTTTGGCCGTCGGCACATCAATGCCCCGGCCCAGGAACTGGTCGACGATATACTCTATCAGTTGGGCGCCCTGCGTGAACTCGCCCGGGTTCAAAGTGTGCCCTTGCAGCACATCAAACCCCACGGTGCGCTCTACATGCACCTGGCCCGAGACGAAGAAGCCGCCCGTTTGCTGGTGGAAAACCTTCAGCGTCTGGAACCTGAATTGCTGCTGTATTGCATGCCCGATTCGGTGATCTGGCGGGTCGCCACAGACCTTGGCCAACCCGTGATTCGCGAATTCTACGCGGACCGTGAATACGACCTCAGCGGCTCCATCGTCTTTACCCGCAACGTGCGCGCTTACGATCCGGCCCAAGTCGCCGCACGAGTACTGCGCGCCTGTCAGCAAGGCGTAGTGCGCACGGTCGATGGTGAGGACCTGGCCATCGAATTCGATTCCATTTGCTTGCACAGCGACACACCGGGCGCACTGGCGTTAGTCGAAGCCACGCGCGAAGCACTCGATGGCGCGGGAATAGTGGTACGAGCACCGCGCTGAGACCAATCGAAAACACTCGGCACAGAGATGCCAGAGTTTGCACACCGATTCACTTTTTGCCTGCCTTTCTACAACTATTCCAAGAGGAACAGACATGGCCGAACACACAGTTATCACCCCGTTGCCGGGAACCTTCTATCGCAAAGCCACCCCGGAATCGGCGAACTTCGTCGAGGTCGGCGCGCAGGTAGGCGCCGACACGGTAATTGGCCTGATCGAGGTCATGAAGCAGTTCTCCGAACTGACCGCAGGGACAGCCGGTCGCCTCAGTGCCTATTTGGTAGAAGACGGTGATCCGGTGGAGCCGGGTCAAGTCGTCGCAACACTCGACGACGAGTGAGGGCGCGATCATGACCCAAGCCATTCATAAACTGCTGGTCGCCAACCGTGGCGAGATTGCCGTGCGGATTATCCGCGCCGCCAAAGAACTGGGAATTCCCACCGTTGCAGCGTGCAGCGAGGCGGACGTCGATTCCCAGGCCGCGCGCATGGCCGATGAGGTGCACATTCTTGGCCCGGCCCGTGCCGACAAAAGTTACCTGAACGTCGAGGCTTTGCTCGGTGCCTTGAAAGCCACGGGCGCCAACGCGGTGCATCCCGGTTACGGCTTTTTGTCGGAGAATGCCGATTTCGCCGAAGCGGTGGTGGCTGC
>NZ_JBFULH010000936.1:0-1278 GCF_056400445.1 Pseudomonas sp. P5_B2
CCAAGATACAGCGCAAGCATTCCGTCCAGTTTCAGCGGATCAACCCCACTCAACTCGGCAATCCGCTCCATCCGATACCGCAAGCTGTTGCGATGAATCCCCAATGCATCGGCGCACGCCTGGCTCTGGCCATCGTGATCGCACCAGCTGCGCAAGGTCGCCAAGAGTTGGCCGTTGCCATCCTTGGCGATGACTTTGCGCAGCGGTTTGAGCAATTCGTCCAGCGCATCGTCGTTGCGATGCCGCCAGAGCATCACCGGCAATCGATAACGGGTCAGCGTCAGCAAGCGCGAACGCGGCAACACATCGCGCCCATACGCCAGCAAGTCACCGACCCGCCGGTAGCAACGCCGCAGCCCCGACAATCCCTCGGCCTGCCCGCCTACGGCAATGCGCAGAACGTTCCAGCCCAGGCCGTCGAGTTTTTCCAGAAGTCGCTCATTGTCGATAGTTTGTGAAGCCGGTCGGCACCACAGCAGCGACGATTTCGCCGAACTCACGCACCAACTGTCCGGGTAACGCGAGGTCAGCCAGGCACTCAGTGCTTCAACGGTTTGCGCGGGGCCGTGTTCCAGGCCCAACTCGAACAGATACGGCACCCGCGTCATCTGCGGCTTGAGCCCCAACTGCTGCGCTTCGTCGAGCAAGCGCGGTGAATCCCCTGCCTCGCTCATCAGCAACGCCAGCAGATCATCGCAACGCTGACGCCGCCATTGCTGCTCGGCCTGTTGACTGCGCTGGCCGACCAGCATCTCCGCGGTCATTCGCACCAACTCAGCATAAGTGCGCAATGGCTCGGGCTCGCCGGTAATACCGAGCACGCCAATCAAGCGCCCATCCAACAGCAGCGGCAAATTGATGCCCGGTTGCACACCCTTGAGATGGATCGCGGTCTGCGCGTCGATCTCCACCACGCGACCATTGGCCAACACCAGTTGCGCGCCTTCATGGCGAGTGTTGATGCGCTCCGGCTCACCACTGCCGAGAATCAGCCCCTGGCTGTCCATGACGTTGACGTTGTAGGGCAGTATGGCCATTGCCCGGTCGACGATGTCCTGGGCCAGGTCGTGATCGAGTTCGAACATATCGGGGATCCTTGAAAACGGGGTGGGACGATTGTTCGCCCGCACAGGCCTTGGTCATAAACCCTGTGCGCAGGCACAAAGACAAAAACCCGGAGCGTGGAAGAGACTCTCTGGGCGATCAACGTTACCTTCGCATCGCAAAAAATCATAATAAAGAGAGAGCCCACCATGTCACAGAGCGCCGCCGCTACCC
>NZ_JBFULH010000937.1:0-1277 GCF_056400445.1 Pseudomonas sp. P5_B2
AGCTTGGGGAGATGCCGGATGATATCGCCCTGTTGGTGTTGAGCAGGAATCTTTAATGAGTACCGGTAGAATCCAGTTCGCCGAGCAGGACGGCACTTTCGTCCTGAAATTCGTAGGTGAAGTTCGCCTGACCCTGTGTTCGGCGTTGGATGCGACTATTGATCGGATCTTCACCGCGTTGAATTTCAACGCGATCGTGATCGACCTGACCGAAACCCGTAGCATCGACAGCACCACCCTTGGTTTGCTGGCCAAATTGTCGATTCTGTCGCGGCAAAAAGTCGGCCTGCTGCCGACTGTCGTCACCACCCACGAAGACATTACCCGGCTGCTGGAGTCTATGGGCTTCGAGCAGGTGTTCAACATCGTTGACCAGCCTGTGCCGTGCCCGGAATGCCTGGACGACCTGCCAGACCAGGACCAGTCCGAAGAAGTGGTACGGATCAAAGTCCTCGAAGCACACAAAATCCTCATGGGCCTGAACGATTCCAATCGTGAAGCGTTCCATGACCTCGTGAATGCGCTAGAGCGTCACTGATCGCTTGGAGTGATGTGGGTCCTGCCTGTCACCATTAGTCAGGCCGGTCAGGCTCGGAGTTAGCCCAAATCAAACCACCCAAACACAAAAAAAAGGGCGAACCATTGAGGTTCGCCCTTTTTGCATCGTCTGGGGCTAGATCACAACTTGGCCTGCAACAACGCCTCCAGCTTCTCCTGATCCCGAGCAAACTGACGAATACCCTCAGCCAGTTTCTCAGTCGCCATCGCATCCTCGTTGGACAACCAGCGGAACTGCGCTTCATTCAAGCTCAAACGCGCTTCACCTGCATGCCCAGGGGTCAGCTTGCGCTCCAGCTTGCCAGTATCCGCCGCCAGCTTCTCCAGCAGGTCCGGGCTGATGGTCAAGCGGTCACAACCGGCCAACTGCTCGATCTGACTCAGGTTACGGAAGCTCGCGCCCATCACCACAGTCTTGTAGTCATTGGCTTTGTAGTAATTGTAAATCCGCGTCACCGACTGCACGCCCGGATCATCCGCGCCGGTGTAGTCGTTGCCATTGGCTTTCTTGTACCAGTCGTAAATCCGGCCTACGAATGGCGAAATCAGGAACACACCGGCATCGGCACAGGCCGCTGCCTGAGCAAAGGAGAACAACAGCGTCAGGTTGGTCTGGATGCCTTCTTTTTCCAATGTCTCTGCGGCGCGGATGCCTTCCCAGGTGGAGGCGATCTTGATCAGCACGCGGTCACGACCAATGCCGGCGTTGTCGTATAGCT
>NZ_JBFULH010000938.1:0-1276 GCF_056400445.1 Pseudomonas sp. P5_B2
AGCTTGGGTAGTGATTCATCACGGCCAGTTTTCTCCATCCACAGCTCCAACTGTGATTTGTAAGGGTTAAGCCCTACAGCAGCGGCGGCATCCGAGCTGCCGATGCCTTGTTTACGCACAGCCAGCCAGTCTTCTCGGGGAAGTTGTTTGGTCCCCACCAGACGCAAGGCGGGGCGGGGTTTACTGCAGGATTGTTGCAGCGACTGCGTTTCCATGATGTTTTCCTATCCGGCATAAAAAACGCCCGGCCAGCAGGAGCTGACCAGGCGCCTTAATAGTTGAGTAGGTGAGTGGGGCTAGGCGACGAGTTGCAGCGCTGCGTTCAGTGCGCGCTCCTTGAGGACGGCCCCGGCCCCAAACCACGCAGAGTCCATTCGGTATTCGGTACTCCTGGCGCGTCGCTCGTGATCGACATACTCCGTCACCGCGTTGAGCAAGCCCCACGCAGTACCTTGAGCAGATTCAAGCTTCGCTCCACGACCTTGGCCTTCGTACAGGCCTTGGACTTTGCGCAGTGCGCGCTCATTCGGCAGCACTTCCGGCAGTTTGCTATGGGGGGCTACGTCACACAGCACATTCATGAAGAAGCCTATCGCCTCATGCCATTGCACCTTGCGCTCCGCCAGTGCGCGCATGCGGTACATAAATTCATCCCATTGCGAGACGGCGATGCCCAGTTGTTTCTTCACGGCCTGCGGATCAAAGCGCGTGTTGTGTGGCACCTTGATTGCGCGGGTAGCGCCGCTCAGGGAGATGGTCAGGGTGTTGTTGCAAACGACACGCACGGTGGTCGGGGTCGCGGTGGTGGCTAGCGTACCGTCACAGGAAGTAGCTAACAGAAGATAGCCATTCACCTGGTCGTTGCCCTTCAGCACGGATGTCTGCCCCGTCTTGGCCAGAGCCCAGAACTTGCGGCCACCTTTGAGTATCCCAGCTGTCTCCAACTCGTAGCCGGAGACCTCAGTCAGATCCCGGTAGAACTCCAGCACCTCACGAGGCTGCACAATCTGGTAGCGGTTGGAAACCACCGACAAGGGGGCCTTGGTATCGGAGCGATACAGCACCTTCTGTTCCGGAAAAGAGTGAATTGTGCCTAGGTTGCCGACAGTGTCGGCCTTGAAGTGAACAGGACTTTCCTGAATCTGCCAGTTCATGCCAGCTTCGCGCTGCCAKACTTCCAGGGGTTGCTTTTGCGTCAGGCAGTTACCCAGACCATGCCAAGGGGTAGCGCCAACGTATGCCATTTGTTCGACGAGATGAGCCATGGGAGTGATTC
>NZ_JBFULH010000939.1:0-1276 GCF_056400445.1 Pseudomonas sp. P5_B2
ACATCAAGCATTGACCGTAACGAAGGTTGGTCGGCATGGCGTCGGTGCGCAGATCGGCCATCAGTTGGGGACGTTGCTTTGCATAGTCAAAAAAGGCGACCCGACTTTCTTTGTATTCGTCATAGGTATAACCCTGCTCTTGCGCAAAGGCTTTAAGAGTGTTGATGCTGGCAGTTCTGGAGCAAACGCTGAGCGCGCCGGTATTTTTCACGTCACAAAATGGCAGCCACATGTTGATCTGTTGAAAATAATCGCCCAGCAGCGTGTCCGAGTGATGGGTGAAAAGTTCGCCATCCGGCAACCTGTATCGATCATCCAGTTTGGCGGGGATGTGATAGCGGACCAATGGGTTGTGTTCGAATACGAAATCAAAATCCAGATGGTCGCTGAGCCAATGAACAAACTTGTAATACGCCTCGATCATCGGCGCCCCGAGTGTTTGCAGAGGGTCATGCCAATGGCCGGAGTCTTCCAGATGATTGCTGATTTGTTCCTGGCTCAGGCATTCATGTATTTTGTTCAGTGCAAAGTCGGTTTTGAGGTTGTAGCGACTGGCCAAGGTCTTTTGAAGTGTCCCTGCCAAGTCGAAGTCCGACGTTGGGTAATCCATGATAGAGATGCCGTTCTCTATCCTATGAACACTGTAAAGCTGTTTGTTGATATCGAAAAAAGACATTTTAAACTCCTTGTTAGCTGTCTCTCGTACTTGAAAACTCATGCATTTGATGCGGGTTGTTCGTTCGGACCGGAATCAGCCAGCTCTCCAGGTCCACCACCCGGTTGGCGCCCATCCGTATCTTTATATCGATTGCTCCCCGCCCTAGGCAGTTGTTCTTGAAACCCAGTGATTCTGCCACTTTGTACAGTTGGTAATAATCGCTGACGTACAGGTTCAGCCCCGCCGGAACCTGGCTTCGATCTTGACCCTGAACCAGTTGCGAGAAAACCCCGCGTTGTTCATCGGCGTAACTGAGCGAGCCATAGACCGGTGCATGGGTCGTTTTGTCGTAGTTCATTTTGATGTAGTACTTTGAACCTTCCGTCGACCGTGCCAGTGCCTGCATTGCCTCGAGCGAATAGAGGTTTTTGACGTGCTGGTATTTATCCACATTGAAGGATTGAAGAAGTGAGAACGCCACCAACACCTCGCTGTTCTCGGACAATTCACCAAGACGGTATACCTGCGTATGACAGAGGTCCTCGGCCCGGCGCGTCAGGCGCATCATTTCTTTGTAGTGTTTCCTACCCATCGAAGTGAGCAAGCACTCATCCAGGG
>NZ_JBFULH010000940.1:0-1273 GCF_056400445.1 Pseudomonas sp. P5_B2
GTACGGGAACTCGGTCGGATAAGCCTTACGGAAAGGTTGTTGCGGGTCGAGCATGCGATTAAACGTGAACAGCACGTCATCGGCGTTGAAGTCGCGGGTCGGCGTGAAGTAGGGAGTGGTATGAAACTTCACCCCTTCGCGCAGGTGAAACGTGTACTTGAGGCCGTCCTCGGAAATATCCCAGCTCTCGGCCAAGCCTGGTACGACGTTGGTCGCGCCTTTTTCAAACTCTGCCAAACGGTTGTACAGCGGCTCGGCGGCGTCGTTATCGGTCGCAGTGGTGTACTGCGCCGTGTCGAAACCGGCGGGGCTCCCTTCGGAGCAGAACACCAGGCTGTTATTGGCGGCCTGGGTGATGGAAGTGGTGGCCAACAGGCCGGTGCCCAGCAATGCGGATAAAACCAAGGTATGGCGCATGACGCTCCCTCTTATCGTTCACGTGTGTTTTGCCAATGAGCCGCCGTCCCGTCCTGGAACGTGGAGGATCATTGATTTCAAACCCTGCTTGCAGCAAAACCGAGAGCCCACGCATGAGCTGGTCAGAACCCGACGGTAGGCACCGTGGGTCTGGCAGTAAATGCGTAGAGTCCTAAAAACTCGTAGGAAATGGCAACGCATCCGACGCGACAGCGGTGGCGTGCAACGGAATTGGGCGTAAGAGACTTCCTACTTTGTCGGTAGATAAAGCAACGGCAACGTCAGTAACGTCGCCGTTGCAATGCCTTACTTGCTGACGCTGACACCGTAGAAGGAGTTCAAGCCAAACGGGCTGATCTTGAAGTCCTGCACGTTGTCGCGCATAGGTTGGAACACCGTCGAGTGAGCGATAGGTGTCATTGGCACTGCATCTTTGAGGACGTGTTGCGCCTGTTTGTACAGCTCGGTGCGCTTGTCCTGGTCAGTCGTGCGCTTGGCTTCCTTGACGATGCCGTCGAACTTCTTGTCGCACCACTTGGAGAAGTTATTGCCTTCCAGCGAATCGCAACCGAACAGCACGTTCAACCAGTTGTCCGGATCACCATTGTCGCCGCTCCAGCCAATCAGCATCGCCTGGTTTTCGCCACCTTTGGAGCGCTTGATGTACTCGCCCCACTCGTAGCTCTGGATCTTGACCTTGAGACCGATCTTGGCCCAGTCCGACTGCAGCATTTCTGCCATCAGCTTGGCGTTCGGGTTGTAAGGACGCTGTACCGGCATCGCCCAGAGAACGATTTCGGTGCCTTCTTTCACGCCAGCTTCCTTGAGCAGCTCTTTGGCTTTCTCAGGGTTGTAC
>NZ_JBFULH010000941.1:0-1271 GCF_056400445.1 Pseudomonas sp. P5_B2
TTTYACGACTGCTGCGCAGCCGAACGCAGGCTTCGCCAGCTGCTACGGATCGAGTTATGACTTAACTGATCGGCATTAGCCTTTGGGCTGCCTTTTTTGTTGTGCTTTTCGTCGTTTATTGATCGTTTCCACGCCTCGCGTGGGAACGCTATCCGGGACGCTCTGCGTCCTTGCACCAACTAACCAGCACGAACAAACTCGACCGGTTTCCCAGTCAAATCCAAAACTCTATAAAACCTTTGATACTCTCCACGTTACGGATTGCCAGTTGTACGTGTGTTTCATGCATAAAGTCCGTACCTGGGTAGAGTTATTCACCCTCCCAAAACGGTGAGCGAACAGAATCGTATGCAGGAGCTTCTGTAAATTCCCGGAATGCATGTAGGGCATCAATAACCTGACAATCCAAGCGACGCAGGTAGGGTTTGTTTTTCTTAAGTGGCTGACCACCCTCTTCGTTTGAGGCAGCTTCAAGCCAAAGGTAGGTTTGACGGATTTCACGCAACGCTGAACCGGCAGGACCGCTGACAACTTTTCCATTGGTCAGTCGTATATACCGCCGTGCTGAAAGCCGACAGAATCACGTACAATCTTTGCTACATGAAGATCTCCATCAACGAAGCCACTGGCTGTTTTTTTGAGATTCTTCGACATAACCACCTCTATCCGAGCTTTGTTGCATTGCTCAAATTTAATGAGTTGGTGGTTAATATAGACTGCAGTGGATAGTTGAGTCATCAATGCCCGCGCTTTGTCAGTGACCTGCGCACCACAAAACAATAGCGGCCGAGCAGTAGCCGCACAAGCCAGCGCATTCCTGCGTATGTGTAGGCAATGGCGCATTGCGTCGTAGTCATCTCGCCAGCAAATAGCTCACACGGCAACAACCTAAGGCGGCGATGAAAGAATCACCATCACCCCAAGCCGATCGTGGTTACTGCTCAGGTGTTGATCGCGCCGTGAATGATGAACACCGCCGTGCCGACCGGATCGGCTACCGGAACAATTTTTTCAGCACGGCGCGTCAACGCTTAAAGCAGCCAGAGTTACTGAGTCACGCACCGAGTAGTCGTGGTGACCCGAGTCACCTCACCGGCTCCATTCGCGTTACCTGTAACATTAGTGTCGTCCACGGTTTCGCACTTTTTTTCTACGGGTGGCAGAGGGGGTGGCGGAGGCGGTGGACTGGAGCAACCACTGAATATCGCAACGCATATGGCGAGCGACAGAGACGAAAGAGTACGTTTTCCAAGACTGTTCATAGGCTGACC
>NZ_JBFULH010000942.1:0-1270 GCF_056400445.1 Pseudomonas sp. P5_B2
TCGGGATCCAGACCCACGGCAATGAGGGAACCAATCCATGCGAAAACTAATCCTGCCACGGCCAGCGGCGCGGCATGACGCATGAAGATTCGGGTTCGTTGGTGATAACGCCACATCGCGAGCATCACGTTGGGGACAACCATGACAAGAGTCGTCCCCTGAGCTAATTGCTGATCCATCCCGAACATCAATACCAACGCAGGGATAGCGATGAGTCCACCACCGATCCCGAATATTCCCCCCAAGGTACCTATCGCCGCGCCTAGTAGCAGGTGCATTGCCCAATCGATCATTTCGGCCTCTAGTCATTGAATCTGGAACTAATCAATCAGCACCGACAGGGCGCTGATCAAATTGGGCAAGCGGCAATACCTTGTCGGTCATCAGGACAATGAAGATTGCCCGCCTGAGACTTACGTCACGGATGGATGCGCGTTTGTAACTGTTGTTTGGAAAACATCGCGGCGGCGAGCTTATTTAGATTCCTGATGCTAAACAACGGCAATTCAGTGGTCAGATACTTTACGTATCGTGAGCAATTATTCTGTGCATTCACTCAGAAGCTTCCCAGCCTGGCCCAGAACTCTTCGGCAGACRGACTGATTGAAGCCGTTGGCCGCGTCAGGTGAATTTCCAGCGGGATATCCCAGCTTTCGTCCAGTGCTCGGACTAAGCGCCCATCCGTTACTTCCTGTTCGGTGAGGCTCTTGGGCAACCACGCCACGCCTTTGCTTTCCAAGGCCATGGACATCAGCACAGCTGCAAGGTGGCTGCTGAAAAGTGGTTTGAGGTGAAGGTAATCTTCCTTGCCGCGCAGTCGGTGAGCGACGATGCGGCCCAATCCGGATTCTTGGGTATACGCCAGGTATGGCAGCGATGCGGGCGAATCTCCAAAGTTGGCCGAAGCGCTCGCCAGTGGAACGAGAACATCCTCGCCGACCTTTTTGCCTATGAACTGATCGGCAGCTAACAGCGGAGGAACATCCGGGTGACGATGACAAAGCAGAAACTGCACCTGCCCCTGAGTAAGCAACTGTTCACAGACCGCCATGCTGTCGGAGTGAAGTCGCACAGCCTCAATGGGTGCGCCGTTTTCTGTGCTTCTTAGCCATCTGGGGAAGAACGTGAACGATAGCGAATGGGTTGCAGCGAATTGCAGAGTCTTGGCAGCCATTCCTGCCACTTCCTGGGCTTCGCTGCGCATTCGGTACAAGCGCCTGGCCGTCTCTTGGGCACTGGGCAAAATTTGCTTCCCGGCCTCGGTCAACGT
>NZ_JBFULH010000943.1:0-1269 GCF_056400445.1 Pseudomonas sp. P5_B2
CCAGTGGGAGTGGCTTGACGCGTTCATGATTCTGGTGTTTCCTGAAACCGGTTTCATCACAAGCGATATCAGATAATTCCAACAAAAAGGTTCAACGCCGTGAACGACTTCTCCGCCGCCCAGCGCAGCCGCGTGACCATGCTCGACGTCGCCGAACACGCCGGCGTATCCAAGGCCAGCGTTTCGCGCTTTATCGGCGACGACCGCGCCCTGCTCTCCGATGCCACTGCCCTGCGCATCGAGCAGGCGATCGGCGCACTCGGCTACCGCCCCAACCAGATGGCCCGCGGCCTGAAACGCGGGCGCACCCGTCTGATCGGCATGCTGGTGGCCGATATCCGTAACCCGTATTCGATTGCCGTGATGCACGGAGTGGAAACCGCTTGCCGTCAACACGGCTACAGCCTGGTGGTGTGCAATACCGACCGCGATGACGAGCAGGAACGTCAGCACCTGGCGTTGCTGCGCTCGTACAACATCGAAGGCTTGATCGTGAACACCCTGGGTCATCACCGCGACGAACTGCGCGAGCTGCGTCGCGAAATGCCGTTGGTGCTGGTGGACCGCAAGGTCGAACAGCTGGAGAGCGACCTGGTCGGCCTGAACAACCCGGCGGCGGTGGAAATGGCGCTCACCCATTTGCAGGAGCGCGGTTATCGCGATGTGCTGATGGTGACTGAGCCGCTTGACGGCACCAGCGCGCGGATCGAACGGGTGAGCAGTTTCAAATCACAGATTGCGCAGCGCCCGGCATTCCAAGGTGCGGTGGTCGAGACTGGCAACGAGTTAACCGCGCAGTTGAAAACGTTCTTGAACACTCCCGGCCCGGGCCCGAAAGCAGTGTTCTGTGCCAACGGCATGGCAGCGCTGGCCAGCACTCATTCTCTGCGTGAGCTGCACTGCAATTTGTTTGAGGACGTGGGGCTGATCGCACTGGATGATCTTGATTGGTATCCGTTGGTGGGCAGCGGGATTACCGCGCTGGCTCAGCCGACGGAGGAAATTGGTGCGAGCGCGTTTGAATGTTTGCTCAAGCGGTTGCGTGGGGATGTCGGGGCTGTGCGGACCCTGGATTTTTCGGCGCGGTTGGTTGTGCGAGGGTCTACCCTTGGAAATTTGCGGTGAATGTTATGGCCCCTTCGAGCCCTGAAGAGCAGCACATCATTCAGCTAGCCATTTTTTTTGAACAAAAATGAAACCGGTTTCAGAGGTGTAAAACAATGAACAAACCACCCGTTTCCATCAGCCTGTCCAGCTACGGCGCGGACC
>NZ_JBFULH010000944.1:0-1268 GCF_056400445.1 Pseudomonas sp. P5_B2
CCATTGCAGCGTGCGTGCCAGCTTTTTTTAGTCAATAAAAATCAATAAAATCAGTAAGTTATAAAGATACAAAAAATAATTCGCGACGCATCCTGCACGATGTCCCCTCCACGGTCGTGCGAAATGCACGGTAGATTCGGGGGTGTTTTGAATCTTTTTGAATTGCGTGATGGTCGCAGATGTCAGAAAGGGAGGCGAGTAGGTGCCTCAAGCGCAGGTTTTGACAAAAAATCAAAGAAATCAGTGGATTAGGTAGGGCGCTAGCAGATAGCTACCCGACTGGCACTGGAATGGATCAGAATCGACCATGCAACTTGCCCGATTTATCCGGGACTAACCAAGATCAATCTTTAAAGGAGCGCAGGAACATGGAATCAGCCACGGTGCATCAAGGCCGCATTCTGCTGGTGGACGATGAGTCCGCTATCCTGCGAACCTTCCGCTATTGCCTCGAAGACGAAGGCTATAGCGTCTCCACCGCGACCAGTGCGGCTCAGGCCGATGCCTTGTTGCAGCGTCAGGTGTTCGATCTGTGCTTCCTTGATTTGCGCCTGGGTGAGGACAATGGCTTGGACGTGCTGGCGCAGATGCGCATCCAGGCACCATGGATGCGCGTGGTGATCGTCACCGCCCACTCGGCCGTGGACACCGCTGTCGATGCGATTCAGGCGGGGGCCGCCGACTACCTCGTCAAGCCGTGCAGCCCCGATCAATTGCGTCTGGCCACTGCCAAGCAGTTGGAAGTGCGCCAACTTTCGGCGCGCCTGGAAGCCCTTGAAGGTGAAGTGCGTAAACCCAAGGATGGCCTGGACTCACACAGTCCAGCCATGAAAGTGGTGCTCGAAACCGCCCGCCAAGTCGCTGGTACCGATGCCAACATTCTGATTCTGGGTGAGTCTGGCACTGGTAAAGGTGAACTGTCCCAAGCCATTCATGGCTGGAGCAAGCGTCAGAAGAAATCCTGCGTCACGATCAACTGCCCGTCCCTGACCGCCGAACTCATGGAAAGCGAACTCTTCGGTCACAGTCGTGGTGCCTTTACCGGTGCTAGCGAAAGCACGCTTGGCCGAGTCAATCAGGCAGACGGGGGCACGCTGTTTCTCGACGAGATCGGCGATTTTCCACTGACATTACAGCCAAAATTGCTGCGGTTCATTCAGGACAAGGAATACGAGCGGGTCGGTGATCCGGTGACCCGCCGCGCCGATGTACGCATTCTGGCGGCGACGAACCTGAACCTTGAGGACATGGTGCGCGACGGGCGATTC
>NZ_JBFULH010000945.1:0-1265 GCF_056400445.1 Pseudomonas sp. P5_B2
TCGGTGATGACCATTTGATCGACCGCTGCACATTCGAGTGCGATGCGGACTTCACGGGTATCGGCCACCAGGCTCAGGTCTGGCGTGTGGACGTAATAACCCCGATTAGGGATGTGTTCGACCATGTTTTTGAGCGTCAGTTGGTCCAGCGCACGGCGAATGTCCAGTCGTGTGCAGCCGTAGCGTTGTTCCAGATCGATCTGCTTGAGCCAGCTGCCGGTCGGAAGAACACCGGCGTTTATGTCATTTGAAATCAGCAGCACCAAATGGCTGCGATCAGTAGTTTTTTTGTTCAAAGGTAACTTCCGCAAAACGTGGACGTGGGTAGGTGAGTCGTTGATCGTGCATGACCCTTACCCGTTGTAGTTATCAATAATGGCACAATTAGCAACGAGGTTTCACAATGTTGAGCAACCCTCAAGACACCCCCGAAGCGCGGCATCGTCAGATGTACTACCGAGGTAGCACGACCATCTTTTCGTGCCGCAAGGATCCGCGTTTTGTCTATTGCCTGTATGTTCCGCAAACCTTCGATCAGGCACCTGAGGGGCACCGTTTGCTGGTGGCAGTCCATGGCACCGGGCGTACGATGGTCGAGTATCGGGATGCGTTCGCCGAGTTTGGGCGCTTCAATCGCTACATCATTCTCGCGCCACTGTTTCCAGTAGGCCCACTGGGTGATGGCAACCCGCATGGGTTCAAATACCTTAAGGAAGGGGACATCCGTTATGACGAAGTACTGCTGGCAATAGTCGATGAAGTCGCCGAGGCATTGAGCACTTCGTTCGAGAAGTTTTCATTGTTTGGTTATTCGGGTGGCGGGCACTTCGCCAACCGATTCTACTACCTGCACCCCGAACGTCTACGTTCCGTTTCTATTGGTGCTCCGGGCTCGGTAACCTTGATCGATGAGGGCCGTGATTGGTGGGTGGGCACTGGTGGAATCGAGACGATTTTCGGCAAGCGTTTGAATCTCGATGCACTGCGTGAGGTGGATGTTCAACTGTTGGTGGGCGCCGCAGACCTGGAAACGTGGGAAATTCACTACGAACCCGGTTCTGTGCAGTACATGGAAGGCATCAACGACGCTGGGCGCACAAGGGTGGAGCGCAACGCTACATTGGCTCGCAACCTTGAAGCCCACGATATTCGGGTTCAACAAGACATTGTTCCTAATACCGCTCACGCCGGAATATCGGTCGTACCCTACGTGCAGGATTTTCTGTTGCAGCTCCACGGGTAAAACCACTGCGGTCGCCCCATCC
>NZ_JBFULH010000946.1:0-1264 GCF_056400445.1 Pseudomonas sp. P5_B2
AGGTTGGCTTCATTGGCGGCCATTTCGGCGGCACGGTCGGGTTCGAGCAATGCTCGCACTTCCTTGTCCAGATCCCCTGTCAGCGCCAGCAACTGCTTTTGGCGCAGGCTGCTCTCCGACTCCAGGCGTTGCCACTCACTGGGTTGGGGCAATCCATATCCGCCGCTGCCGAGCAGTTCAGCCGGACGGCTAAGGTAGCCGCTATTGGCGAGAATCTGTTGCAAGGTCGCATCGGCCTTGTCCATTCCGCCGTTTTTCAGCTCCCGAGCGCCGAGGTAGCGCTGCTTGACTTCGTCCTGGGCCAGCAGCATTTGTTGGCGGAAGGCTGCCTGTTCCAACAGCAGCAATGCGGCACTGGCGCGCAGGTCTGCCTGTTCGAACCATTGCCGGCGCTCTGTCGCTTTCAATGCCAGCCAATCTTCGACTTTGTCCTGCTTGATTGGCACGCGCTTTTTCAGCACATCGAACATCGCCTGATAACGGTCGCGGAAGGAATCGAAGCGATAGCCCAGCCGTAGCGCTTCGCGCGGGTCGTCCAGCACGCTGGTATCTGCCAGTCCACGCCCCTTGAGCACTGCCAGCAGGCCGTTGGGCATGATGTTATCCAGCCCGACCAGTTGTGCATGGTTGGTGCTGCTACGCAGTAGTTTCAGGTCTTCTACCGCACAGTTGTTCGACAGGAAAAAGTAGTTGCCGTCGTAACTCCAGTGCATCTCGGCGGCATGTTCCACGATACCTTCGATCTCGCTGCGCGACAGGTTCAACGGCACCGAGGCCACACTGCGCAGTTCGGTCTTGGTGTATTCGTCGATGACTTGGGAGAGCGGCAGGACAAACAGACGCGATGGGTATTTACCGACGAGTCCGCCCCAACTCGAAAGCTGCACGTCACCGACAAAGGCGCGGTAGGACAAGGCCAGATGCTGGTCCAGATCGAGACGGCAGTCGGGGCCCCGTGGCCGTCCTGGCGCACAGATGACTAGCCGCAACATGCTATGGCCCCAGCGGCTGACCCAGTTCTGATTGGCTTCGGCCAGCAGATAGTCGATGGCGTAGACCCGTTCCGGATCGACCTGTCCCAGGGGTTGCTTGGCAAAGTCATTGCCGGCGTTGAGAAAGGCGACGGTTTTGGCGCAGGTGTCTTTGGTCGCCGGTGCCCAGCCGAAGTGCTCCTGGTAGTAGCGGTACAGCGCCGGACGACGACAGGCGTAGCTCGGGTCGAGGAGGAAATACTCCATGTTGACCGCAACAAACTCCTTCGGAC
>NZ_JBFULH010000947.1:0-1262 GCF_056400445.1 Pseudomonas sp. P5_B2
GTGCTGCCAAACGCGGTGTTCAGTGACGAAGCCCACCACCAAGATGCAAAACACCGATAGCTTCAGTGGCCAGCAGATAGGCCAGCGGGGGATACTTGGGAGTGACAGCGCAGAGCACGCTAAAAATCAGTTCGGTCACTTGGCCGTATCCGCCGATTTACCTGATGGGAATGCGCCGAATTGGCCGGGATTATGGGGGGCTTTGCGGGGAGCACTTAACAGTGCGTCTCAGTTTTGAAACTATTTTCAACACAGGCGACCTTTCGCTTTCATGGCATGGTCACTGATAGCTGGCCGGATACGTTCGAATGGACAACACGCTAATGAATAAGGTGAAAGGTAGCCCTTCACCCGCTCCCAAACTTAATCGCTTCACTGTTTGCGGTGAGTTGCAAAACCGGCAGTTGCTGGCTTGGCGTGAGCGCGTCGGTCATGTCATTGATGTCATACCTTCACGGGCACAAGTCGCATCCCCTTTTAGTGGGGTCATCGACCGCTACGATCTCGGCAATAGGCTTCTCACTGACTGTCGCACCGACAGCCTCACACTTGAGCGTTCAGTGGCTCGTATTTCCACCGATAACCAACGCGATTTTGGGTTTCATATCTTCATCGCAGGTGGCGTTGACTCAGTTGGCAAGCGCGCTACCTCACGCAGTGCAGGGCACAACCCTGGCAGTATTTTCGCATTTGACCTGAATCAGCCATTGCGTATGCAGCGAAGCGCTTGCCAGTTGCTGGCATTGTCCGTGCCCAGACCGGTTGTAGAGGCGGTGCTACCTCATGCGGAAGCCATCCATGGCCGCCTGTTTGAAAACACCTCGCCTTTGACCCACCTGCTCGTCGAGCATGTGACGGCGCTAGCCAGAGACCTTCCCGGCCTGAGTGCGAATCAGGCGAGCAGCGCCTTCGATACCAGCATGCAATTGCTGCTCGCCACCTTGGGCAAACAGGCCAAACTCAGCGGCAGCGCGCGGGCAGCGGTGCGGGCGGCCATGTTCGACAAGGCTCGGCGCTACGTTCAAGCCAACCTTCACCAATCTACGCTGTCCCCTGAAAGCCTGGTGGCAGCATTGCAGTTACCCCGTGCGACGCTTTATCGCCTGTTCGAACATGAAGGCGGCCTGGGCGCTTACATCCGCCATTGCAGGCTCCGCGAGGCGGCCGATGAATTGGTCAAATTCCCGAACCTGCCCGTGATGGATATCGCATACGGACTGGGCTTCAAATCCCCAGGATTTTACTCGAGCGTTCCGTCGAGC
>NZ_JBFULH010000948.1:0-1261 GCF_056400445.1 Pseudomonas sp. P5_B2
GTCTCTATACAGCCGAAGCCCCCAACGCCATCACTATCTGCTGCAACTCAGCCGACTCCCCCTCAATCCGCACCTGCAACCCGTCAATCTCCCGTCGCTTCGGATAATGCTTGCGCAGCGCATCAAACGCCGCACGCTGCTCGCTCACATTGCCTACCAGGCTGCGCCGAAAATCCGCATCGTCACGGCGCGGGTCGTACACGCCACGGCACAACATGGCCAACGCCCACGCCGGATCAGTTTGCGCATGCAGGGCCACTTGCGACAACCATGGGGCCGGCAGCAAATCGCTGAGGCTGACCTCGGCCGGTCGCCCGAGAAAATTGCAATACGCCTGATAAATTTGCGCCGTCCCGCGCTGGCGCCCTTCAAGGCTGTACCCGGCAATGTGCGGCGTCGCCAGCACGCACAACTCAGCCAGCGCCACGTCGACCTCAGGCTCGCCTTCCCACACGTCGAGCACCGCTTGCAGGTCTTCGCGCTCAAGCAGCACCTGACGCAGGGCGGCGTTATCGACCACCGGGCCACGACTGGCATTGATCAGCCAAGTGCCAGGCTTGAGCTGGTTCAAGCGTTTTTTATCGAACAGGTGCCAGGTCGACTGCGCGCCGTGCTTCTTCAAAGGAGTGTGCAGACTGATCACGTCGCATTGCTCAATGACCTGTTCGAGGCTGACGAAATCACCGCCTTCTGCCGCCTGCCGGGGCGGATCGCACACCAGCACCTTCCAGCCTAGGCCTTGCAGGACTTTGACGAGACGACCGCCGACTTCGCCGGCACCGACCACGCCATACGTGCGTTGATTCAGGTCAGCGCCTTCGATTTCAGCCAGGGTCAACAGACTGCCGAGAACGTAATCGACCACACCCCKGGCATTGCAGCCCGGTGCACTGGACCAGGTGATACCGGCCTGCTTGAAGTAATCAAGGTCCAGGTGATCAGTGCCGATGGTGCAAGTGCCGACAAAGCGCACGTTGCTGCCTTCGAGCAAGGCACGATTGACGTTGGTCACTGAGCGGACCAGCAGCACATCGGCGTGTTCGACGGTGGCGCGGTCGATGGAACGCCCTGGCACCCTGCGAATTTCGCCGAAACCTGAGAAGAAGGCATCGAGCAGCGGGATATTTTCGTCGGCAACAATCAGCATGGCAGGCTCCTTTGGGGGACCGGCAGTTTAGGCGGAGATACCCTTTGTGAGCCAGCAGGCATTGCGCATCCGTGTAGCAGCTGGCGAAGCCTGCGTCCGGCTGCGTAGCAGTCG
>NZ_JBFULH010000949.1:0-1258 GCF_056400445.1 Pseudomonas sp. P5_B2
CATCAGTAGAGCCGCTGTATCGCCGCCATCAACCTGTCACAAAACCGTCAAACTTCCTTGCGATGATGCCGCTCCAGTGAACCTGTAAAACCCGCGACAGGCGCCTCCCTTGCGAGCACTCATGAACCACCGCATCGACCAAAGCCATCGCGACCCGGACCTGTTCGGCCTGCTGTACGGTTTCGCTTTTCGCCCCGGTGAACGCGGTCGGGAGATTGATTCCGCCGAGGCGCTGCACTACCTGCAACACCCCGATAACGACGACCAATTCCTCTGGCTGCACCTGAACCTGGCCCACGCTGCGTGCGAGCGCTGGATGAAAAGTCATCTGGAACTGCCGGACGAGTTTTTCGAAGCGTTGCACGAAGGTTCGCGCTCGACGCGCATCGAGCATGTGGATTCAGCCCTGCTCGCGGTGGTCAACGATGTGGTGTTCAACCTCAGCAGCATGATTTCCTCGGATGTCTCGACGCTGTGGGTGTGCGCCCGCAGTCGGCTGATTATCAGCGCGCGCCTGCAACCGCTGCACTCGGTGGACAAGCTGCGTTCGTCGGTGAAGGCCGGTGAATGTTTTCGCTCGCCGCTGGAGTTGCTCGTGCATTTGCTGCGGGACCAGGGCGAAGTGCTGACGCAAATCGTGCGCAAGACCAGCCTGAGTGTCGATCAGATCGAAGATGAGTTGTTGTCATCTCGACTGTCGACCAACCGTGCCGAACTGGGCGCCAACCGTCGGGTGCTGGTGCGGCTGCAACGATTGCTGGCGCTGGAGCCGGGTTCGTTGTTGCGCCTGCTCAATCGACCGCCGCAATGGTTGCAGAAGGATGACGTCAAGGAGCTGCGCAAATCCACCGAGGAGTTTGCGTTGATCATCAACGACCTCACGGCGCTGGGTGAGCGGATCAAGCTGTTGCAGGAAGAGATCGCCGCCAACCTCAATGAACAGAGCAACCGCACCCTGTTCACCCTGACGGTGGTGACGGTGCTGGCGCTGCCGATCAACATCATTGCGGGTTTTTTTGGCATGAATGTCGGCGGAGTGCCGCTGTCGGGAGACCCGGAGGGGTTCTGGATACTGGTGGCGCTGGTCGCGACGTTTACCGTGATTGCGGGACGTTGGGCGTTTCGTAAGCGCCAGGATTATTGAACCTCCCCGCGATCTGTAGCAGCTGGCGAAGCCTGGGTCCGGCTGCGAAGCAGTCGTAATCCAGAATACGCGTTTTACCTGACAGACCGCAGCGGCTGACTTTACGACTGCTGC
>NZ_JBFULH010000950.1:0-1258 GCF_056400445.1 Pseudomonas sp. P5_B2
CCTTTCCCCAGGTCGGAACGCACTTCAGCATTCAGAGTAAAATCGTTCATGTTGTATCTCCAAAATAACCACATTCGCCCCAGCGTTTGCGACCAGCGCTAAAGGCGATATGGGCAAAAAAGCCCCGCCCCGACAGGAATGCCGGGGCGGGGCGCTTTTCGTCAACGTGATGAATGAGAAGGGCAGGGCCCTTAACGGAACATCGCGCTGATCGATTCTTCATTGCTGATGCGGCGGACCGCCTCGGCAACTACCGGCGCGATATCCAGTTGACGGATACGCGAACAGGCTTGARCAGCAGCGGACAACGGGATGGTGTTAGTCACCACCAGTTCGTCCAGCATGGAATTTTCGATGTTTTCGATCGCCCGACCGGACAGCACAGGGTGTGTGCAGTAGGCGAAAACCTTGGCAGCGCCATGCTCTTTCAAAGCCTTTGCCGCGTGGCACAGAGTGCCGGCGGTATCGACCATGTCATCGACCAGAATACAGGTACGCCCTTCGACATCACCGATGATATGCATCACTTCAGAGTGATTGGCTTTCTCACGGCGTTTGTCGATGATCCCGAGATCCACGCCCAAGGATTTGGCAACAGCCCGTGCACGCACGACGCCACCAATGTCCGGGGACACGATCATCAGGTTTTCGAAGCGCTGATCTTCAATGTCATCCACCAATACCGGGGAGCCGTAGATGTTATCTACCGGAATATCGAAGAAACCCTGGATTTGGTCAGCATGCAAATCAACCGTGAGAACACGGTCGATACCGACTACGGTAAGCATGTCAGCAACGACTTTCGCGCTGATAGCCACACGTGCGGAACGCGGACGGCGATCCTGACGGGCATAACCAAAGTAAGGAATAACAGCAGTAATACGAGTAGCCGAGGAGCGGCGGAAGGCGTCAGCCATCACTACCAGTTCCATCAGGTTATCGTTGGTCGGAGCGCAAGTCGGCTGAATAATGAAGACATCTTTACCGCGGACGTTTTCATTGATCTCGGCTGTAATTTCGCCRTCGGAAAACTTACCGACAGAGATGTCACCGAGAGGGATATGCAGCTGACGTACGACACGTCGAGCCAGATCGGGGTTAGCGTTCCCCGTAAAGACCATCATCTTGGACACGCGCAGTACCTGAAGGCTGAGGGTAACCTGGATGAGTATAGGAAAATGGCAGGGGCGGCTGGATTCGAACCAACGCATGGCAGGATCAAAACCTGCTGCCTTACCGCTTGGCGACGCCCCTGTAG
>NZ_JBFULH010000951.1:0-1254 GCF_056400445.1 Pseudomonas sp. P5_B2
CCGCAAACACCGACTGCTGATCCGAGTTGCCGGCCGTGAGGTGGTTGAAGGTCAGGTTSAGCACGATGGCCATGATCGCCGACGAGCTGATGCCCGAGTGGAAGATGGTCGCGAACCAGCTTGGGAAGTGSTCGTAGAAGCTCGGYGCAGCGATRGGGATCATGCCGAAACCGATGGAGGTGGCGACGATGATCARGTTGACGTTGTTGCGGTAGTCAACCTTGGACAGCGTACGAATACCACTGGCCGCCACGGTGCCGAACAGCACGATACCGGCGCCGCCGAGGACAGAYGTCGGYACYGCCGCGATGACCCGGCCCATGAAGGGCAGCAAGCCGAGRAYCACCAGAAACAAACCACCKGTGGCRACCACRAARCGGCTCTTGATCCCGGTCACCGCCACCAGCCCGACGTTCTGGGCGAAGGCGCTTTGGGTGAACGAACCGAAGATYGGCGCAATCATGCTCGACAGCATGTCGGCGCGCAGGCCGTTGCCCAGGCGTTTGGAGTCGACTTTGGTGCCGATGATTTCACCGACGGCGAGGATGTCCGCCGAAGTTTCCACCAGCGTCACCATGACCACGATGCACATCGACAGAATGGCAGCGAAGTGGAAAGTCGGCATGCCGAAATGGAACGGGGTCGGGAAGCCRAACATCGGSCCCTCRGTAACAGAYGARAAGTCYGCCATGCCAAGGAACACCGCGATGACCGTGCCGATGACCATCGCCAGCAGAATCGACAAWCGGGARATGGTCGCGCTGCCKATCTTGCTCAGCAGCARMACCAAYAYCAACGTCACYGCCGCCAGRCCAATGTTCGCCATRCTGCCGAAGTCCGGMGCRTGGCTRTTGCCGCCCATGGCCCAGCGYGCRGCCACCGGCATCAGCGTCAGGCCGATGGTGGTGATCACAATRCCCGTGACCAGCGGCGGRAAGAACTTGGTGATGCGCGAGAACACYGGCGTGATCAACAAGCCAATCAAMGAYGCGGCAATCACCGCCCCGAGAATYGACTGAAACCCACCCTCCCCGCCACTGCTGACAATCGCCACCATGGTCGCGACGCCAGAAAACGATACACCTTGTACCAACGGCAACTGACAACCGAAAAACGGTAAACCAAGGGTCTGGAGTAAYGTCGCCAGCCCCCCTGCAAACAATGAAGCAGCAATCAACAAACCGATGTCCGCCGGCGAGAGCCCRGCGGCCTGACCAATGATCAAMGGCACCGCGACGATGCCACCGTACATGG
>NZ_JBFULH010000952.1:0-1252 GCF_056400445.1 Pseudomonas sp. P5_B2
CCTTTGCAGTGTTCGGTGCTGGCTTCCTGATGCGCCCATTGGGCGCGGTGGTGCTGGGTGCTTACATCGATGATGTAGGTCGGCGCAAAGGCTTGATCGTGACGCTGTCGATCATGGCCAGCGGCACGATCCTGATTGTGTTAGTGCCAGGTTACGAAACCATCGGACTGTTTGCCCCAGCCATCGTGCTGATCGGTCGCTTGCTGCAAGGCTTCTCGGCCGGTGCGGAAATGGGGGGCGTCTCGGTATACCTCTCGGAAATTGCCACGCCCGGCAACAAGGGCTTTTTCACCAGTTGGCAATCGGCCAGCCAACAAGTTGCGATCATCGTCGCAGCAGCGTTGGGCTACGGACTGAACCAGTGGATGGCGCCTGCGATGATTGCCGATTGGGGCTGGCGAATTCCGTTTTTCGTCGGCTGCATGATCGTCCCGTTCATCTTTTTCTTGCGTCGCAATCTGGAAGAAACCGAGGAGTTCGCCGCGCGCAAGCACCGGCCGAGTATGGGCGATGTGTTCCGTACCCTCGCGCAGAACTGGGTGATCGTATTTGCTGGGATGATGATGGTCGCACTGACCACCACCGCGTTCTATTTGATCACCGTGTACGCGCCAACATTCGGCAAAACCGTGCTGCACCTGAGCACATCCGATGCGTTGTTGGTGACGCTGTTGGTGGGTGTTTCGAACTTCTTCTGGTTACCCATTGGCGGTGCATTATCTGACCGTATCGGTCGGCGTCCGGTTCTGATCGCCATGGCGCTGCTGACCCTCGCCACCGCGTATCCGGCGCTGACTTATCTGGTCAACGCGCCAAGCTTCGTCAACATGCTGTTGGTCTTGCTGTGGTTGTCGTTCATTTACGGTTTGTACAACGGCGCGATGATTGCGGCGCTCACAGAGATCATGCCGGTCGAAGTCCGCGTCGCCGGTTTCTCGCTGGCCTACAGCCTGGCCACAGCGGTGTTTGGCGGTTTCACACCGGCCATATCGACCTTCCTGATTCAGTACACCGGCGACAAGGCAGCACCAGGCTATTGGATGAGTTTCGCGGCGCTCTGTGCCCTGTGCGCGACGCTCTACCTCTATCGTCGTGCGACCGGTCGCTTACAACCAGCGATCTCTTGATCCCGACAGTTTTCGAGAAACTATTATGAAACAGCTATTCAATCTTGCCGCCTTTGCCTTGTTGACCACCCTCGGTCTGAGCACCACAGTCCAAGCGGAAGAAATCCGCGTGATGACCTCCGGTG
>NZ_JBFULH010000953.1:0-1252 GCF_056400445.1 Pseudomonas sp. P5_B2
CTGACGGTTCGGAGTTGATCACGGGTTACGAGCGAGATTCGGCCGGGCGGTTGCTGGTCAAAACCCTGCCCGACGGTATCAAGGTCGACTACCGCTACGACAGCCTCGGCCGCCTGATCAGCGTCGACGACGGCCACGACCATCCGCTGGAGTTCGAATACGACTCACAGGACCGGCTGATCACCGAACATCAGAGCTGGGGCACCCTGCGCTATGGCTACGACGCCTGCGGTCAACTCAATCGCCTGCGCCTGCCGGACGGCAGCAAACTCGATTACCACCACGCCAAGGGCGGCGCACTCACCGCCATCGACCTCAACGGCGCGCGGCTCACCACTCACCAATTTGCCTTCGGCCGCGAGCAGCAACGCCATCAGGGCCAGCTCACCAGCCACTACCACTACGACGAACAAGGCCGATTGCAGGCCCACGCCATCCACCAGCAAACCCGGCCGCTGTACATGCGCCATTACGGCTACGCGGTCAACGGCAACCTGGCCACCGTCGCCGACAGTCGACACGGCCAACGCAGCTATTACTACGACCCGCTCAACCGCCTGACCCGCGTCCGCCACACCCGCGACACCCCACCGGAAACCTTCGCCCACGACCCCGCCGGCAACCTGCTGATGCAGGATCGCCCCGGCGCCGCGACCGTCAAAGGCAATCGCCTGCTCATACAAGGCGACCGCCACTACGACTACGACGCCTTCGGCAACCTCATTCGCGAACGCCGCGGCACCGGGCAAAAACTCGTCACCGACTACCGCTACGACTGCCAGCACCGCTTGATCGGCATCACCACCCCGGACGGCCGCAGCGCCAGCTACCGCTACGACGCCTTCGGCCGCCGCATCGCCAAAACCGTCGACGGCCACACCACCGAATTCTTCTGGCAAGGCGATAACCTCATCGCCGAAAGCAGCCGCGAACACTACCGCAGCTACCTCTACGAACCCGGCAGCTTCCGCCCGTTGGCGATGCTCGATGGCAAAGGCCCGCGCAAAGCCTGCCCGTTCTACTACCAACTCGACCACCTCGGCACGCCGCAGGAACTGACGGATTACAGCGGCGAAATCGTTTGGTCGGCGAAGTACAACGCCTACGGCAAAGTCACGCAGCAGGCGTTTGGCGGGGGCGAGCAGCTTGAGCAACCGTTGCGCTTTCAAGGGCAGTACTTCGACGCCGAGAGCGGCCTGCACTACAACCGGCATCGGTACTATGATCCGGGGGTTGGACGGTATCTGACGCC
>NZ_JBFULH010000954.1:0-1251 GCF_056400445.1 Pseudomonas sp. P5_B2
ATGTTATTGCTGGCTCTTTCCGGTAGCAGTTCGCCGATTGGACGAGTCCAGGTACGCTCCGAAACGGTCGATATTTTACTGGCTGAACAACAATTTCCAGGGGAAAAGCTCGAAGAGATTCTGACGTGGGACGGTACCGAAGATATCTTCGCTGACCTGCTTGATCGTTACATTCTTCGTGCAGGCATTTCAGGTGTTCAGCCGAAGGTGTTGGTACCTGAACAGCAGGAAACCGGTTTGCCGCGAGTCACCTCGAAAACCTCCGATTTGATCATCAAAAGTGGTCGGGAGGAGTTTCCCGGGCTGGCGATCAACGAGTTTCTTTGCATGTCCATTGCCAAGGAAGCGGGTATTCCCGTTCCAGAGTTCTTTCTGTCCGATAACGCGCAGCTGTTTGTCATGCGACGCTTTGACCGAGACGATCAGCTAAACCCGATTGGTTTCGAGGACATGGCAGCATTGATGGGGCTTTCGGCTGATCAGAAGTACAGTAAAAGTTATGCGGCCATTGCCAAGGCGGTACGGCTTTTTTGTCCGGCAAGACACCTGCGTTCCTCTCTCGATCAACTCTTCGATAGTGTTGCCTTGAGCTGCATCATCGGGAACGGTGATGCTCACCTGAAAAACTTTGGTTTGCTTTACTCGGAGCCTACGCAGCGCGATGCGCGGTTGGCACCGGCTTACGACATCGTCAACACCACGGCCTATATCCCGGAAGATGTTTTGGCTCTGGATTTGGCAGGCAACAAGTCATTATTTGCCTCATGCCAAGGGTTATTGGAGTTTGCACAAACGTGTGAGATCGAACAGCCAAGAGCGCGCATCCAGAAATTGTTAGCGGCGCTGGAGGTCGTGCTTGACCGCTATCCGCAGCATCGAGAACGTGCTCCTCATGTTGTAAGTGCCATTCAACGAGCGGCTGCTCCATTTGTGCTGACGTTTGGGTAAGCTGGTTGCTAGTTGAAACCAAAAAAGCACCTGCGATGTTTTCGTCAGGTGCTTTCGTTATTGATGAGCTACAGCCATTTCGTTACATCGTCTAAATCTGTGCCCGCAATCGTCGACCGACGACATCCATCAAGTCGCAGCCATCTCGTAGCGACGTCACCAGTACYCGCGCCAGTTCGCTGTGAACACCCTCGCCAAACGCGATGCTCTCCAGCAATTGGGTCGCGGTGCGGATGCGGTAAGCCGCGGTTTCGTGCAATACGTCCAGCGGTGCTTCGGTGTCGATCAGCAACGACGCGATGG
>NZ_JBFULH010000955.1:0-1251 GCF_056400445.1 Pseudomonas sp. P5_B2
CACCTGGAGGATGGTGGCTGACAACTCGAGTTCGATACGTTCGCCAGTCTTGCAGTTGCAACTCAGGTCTTCACTCCAGCCGCGCCCTTTATCCATCACCGCTTGGGTGAACACGATGAGGTCGGCCAATTGGTGCCCGAACAATTTGCTCACCGGCAGCTTCAACAACTCCTGTCGGGGGTAACCCAACAGCTTGYAGGCGGCGATGTTCAGGTCACCAAACCGATCGGCCACCGGGTCAAGCAAGGCTATTGCTTCAGCGCAATGCTCAAACACCATGTGTCGAGACGAATAGGCCAAGTCGGCCCAGCCGCTGAGAGAATCTGGCTCGCTCATTACGAAATCTCGTGTTTATAGGCTACGAATATTCGTATTTTTACGGGAATACGTAGTGCAGCGATAGCGTCAGAAAGCCTTTCAAAAAGCGGTGCAGATTCAATACTCCATTGGATTCAGGCAGTTAACCGTTAACCAAAGAACTAATTAATTTCTGGCACGGAGTTCGCTCTAGTACCCATGTCCCCCAGCAGCCTCAGGCCGCTGACAAAACGTGACTTACTGGAGAAAACGATATGCCCACCGTGGACATTGCTCACTACCAAGACGGCGACTTTTTGGTCGATTACGAAGAGAAAGTCTTCGAAGACGTGAAGGCCGAACCGGGCGAAAAAGTCCTGATCACGTTCCACACCATCGCCTTCGAAGGCTCCATTGGCCTGGTCAACATGCTGCAAGCCAAGCGCCTGCTGCGCAAAGGTTTCGAAACCAAAATCCTGCTTTACGGCCCTGGCGTTCAGTTGGGTGTACAGCGCGGTTTTCCGACCCTGGGTGCCGAAGCGTTCCCCGGCCATCTGGCCGTCAACAACCAACTGAAGGCGTTCATGTCCGAAGGCGGTGAAGTCTATGCCTGCCGCTTTGCCCTGCAGGCGCTCTTCGGCCAGACCGAGAAAGCCCTCATCGAAGGTATTCGCCCGATCAACCCTCTGGATGTCATGGATCTGCGGCTTCTGATGCGTCGCGAAGGCGCCATGATCATCGACACCTGGACTGCGTAATTCACCGACCACCGGCTCTGCAGAAATCCTGACCGGCAAGGCCGCCGAGTTGCCATTCGGTGACTCGCCGGCCTCACCAAGGCTGCAGACGCCCTCGCTCACCCGAGCAAGACCCTTCTTCGTATCAAGCGACAGGAAACTGAAACATGCCAACTATTCGCGCTGCCGCCGTTCAGTTCAGCCCAGTGCTGTACTC
>NZ_JBFULH010000956.1:0-1251 GCF_056400445.1 Pseudomonas sp. P5_B2
CGGCGGATTCTGGCGCAGTCGTAGGCAACGGCGCAAGGTTATGTATCCTCCAACCCCATCCATCCAGACCGTTTAAACATTGCTGTTTATTGCCACCAATCCCATGTAGGAGTGAGCCTGCTCGCGATGAGGCCGTGTCAGTCAATATCACGGTGAATGACACACCGCCATCGCGAGCAGGCTCACTCCTACACAGGGTACTTCATTGAGCTGATATTCCGATTGCTCGGATAAATAGTTGCGCCCTCTTATGCTTCTTGAACTTAGATGGGTATCAGGCACCACGCTGTAAACATATGCCGCGCTGGAGACCCGAAGAAAGAAAAATCCGGCCTCATATACCAGTAAAGCCGGCCATCATAAAAACAGCAAGTAACATACTCAGGAAAGAACGGAATATATACGCGCATAACATCTCGAGTAAATACAGTGGTAAAAACATGTTTACCCCCTAACGAATTCATCCATTCAATCGCAAGGTCTGCGAGTAATTTTTCAGTGCTGATTTGCAATTTAAATATATTTGTGACGGCCACCAGATAAGTAAGGCGCGTACCCTCCCGATCGGTTACATAAATGGTAGCAACGCCGTTTTTCAGCCCAGTCACCTTGCCTTGAGCTGTCACGGGTGCGGTCAGCGGATCAGATGACGCATAGTCATAGGGCGGGACACCGCCTATTGGCGCACGGGTGGCGGTGTTGCCCACCGAGTCCTCTCCCGTCCTTGGCCATTGCGGAATCTTGACGGAAAACCCTTTCAAGTTCATTTGAGTGCGATCGATGGTGAAAGCCAGGCGATTCACGGACCAAGGCTCGGAGACGAGTTGTTGACCGCTTTTTTCACGAGCGGTAAAACGATGCGGCCCCACGGCAATGGGTATCAGCTTGCTCTGCCATTTATAGTTCGCGGCCGTTTTTACTTCCTCTACTAACGTATCACCGTCAAAAATTTGCAACACAGAGTCAGCAAGCGCAGACCCCATCAACATGACTTTATTGTCAGAAACATCCCCGCCATTTGCTATTTCAGCACCTGCAGAGTTTTTTACCGATGTTATGACCGGCGCCAAAATGACTCGGGCTCTTGCGGCTTTTGATCTCGCTGTAACCTCCCCGCCTCTAATCTGTTCATAAGTGACCTTTACGGCACTATCAGCAATGACCTTGGCGTTGGGGATCATCAACTTATAAGTGAAGGGAATCCGGGTAACGGGCATGTCGACGCTGTGCTCGACCCCTGCTCTCCCAGCG
>NZ_JBFULH010000957.1:0-1249 GCF_056400445.1 Pseudomonas sp. P5_B2
CCTGGAAGCGGGGATGATGGCCGATGGAGTGATCCAACCCCGAAACGAAGGCACGCCTCAAGGTGGGCCGCTATCCCCGCTTCTGTCGAATATCCTGCTGACCGACCTTGATCGGGAACTGGAAAGAAGGCAGTTAAAGTTCTGCCGCTACGCTGACGACTGCAACATCTATGTCGGTAGCGAATGCACAGGACGGCGGGTGATGGCGAGTATCAGGACCTTCCTGGAAGGTCATCTGAAGCTGCGTATCAACGAGCAGAAAAGCGCAGTGGCGCGGCCCTGGAAGCGAAAGTTTCTGGGCTATGCGATCACGATCTACCGCAAGGAAACTCGAGTGCGGATCGCCCCCGAAAGTCTTCGCGGGTTGATGGGTCGAGTTCGTGAGTTACTGCGCAAGGGTCGAGGACGATCCTTGCCCCACACCATCGAGTTGCTAAACCCTGTACTGCGGGGTTGGGCGAACTATTTCCGATTGACCGCGAATATGCGAACACTGGATGAGCTCGATTGGTGGCTGCGTCGAAAATTACGTTGTCTGCTCTGGCGACAGTGGAAAACCCCGAAGACCCGCGAACGACGACTCATCTCACTTGGGCTCAGACCCGAGCGGGCGTGGCAATCGAGCGTTAATGGGCGARGGCCTTGGTGGAACTCGGCATCCCATCACATGAATCAGGCAGTACCGACATTGTACTTCGCCAAAATGGGGCTGGTCTCGTTGCGCAGCACTGTGCAGCGACTCCAGAGTATTAATTGAACCGCCGTATGCGGAACCGCATGTACGGTGGTGTGAGAGGGCTGAGGGAGTAATCCCTCACCCTACTCGATTGTGCGGCCTGGATTATGTGGCGACGTTACTGGCGCGGTTGTTACACGGTGCGGCGAGCACCTTCACCACGTCATCGATGATCGCTTTACTCATGTCCTGCAAATAATGCGACGCCCAGGCATGGCGGTCGGTATCGCGAACCATCGCGGCATCTGATGCAAGGAGTTTGGCGATGTGGAGCAGATCGGAGGCGTGGGAGAGGGCTTCGATGACTGGAACGCCGGCGTTAATGCGAAACAGCGGTTCGTTGGCGTGGTAGGAGAAAGGGGTGAGGCCGATGGTTTTGAGGTCTTGAGGGTTGGTCATTGGGCACCTCCGATTTTTGGGCGGTGGTGGGTATGACCCGGTGGAGCGGTAGTGCAAATTTTGGACGGAACGATAGCGGGCATCAGCAAAAACTCCTGAATCAAAGTTAGAGCT
>NZ_JBFULH010000958.1:0-1248 GCF_056400445.1 Pseudomonas sp. P5_B2
GGTCTGGTAATTACCGTTCAATTAAGCCATGTTTAGGCCCGCAACCTGGTGCCAGGCATGGATTTTTCAGGGTAGGGATATCAGAACGCTTTACGCGAGTGCGAATGCAGCGAGACCCGGGCACAAGATCCGGGAACGCTTTAAGGATAGCAATGAAACGAATTTTAATATTGGTCGCCGTACTTGCAATTGCGGGATGTGCTGCGACCTCGAAAACACAAGTCAAACACGGTAAAAAAGGGCTGCATATCAACTGTTCAGGACTCACTTCCTCGTGGGACAAGTGCTACACCAGCGCCGTCAACTCGTGCGCACCCAAGGGGTACAAGGTTCTTGCCAAGTCGGGGGACGCGGTGGAAGAACCAGGGGACTATCCGTTCGGGCTCAATCCTGCTGGCTACACTAGTCGCAGCATGATCGTCATTTGCAAATAGATTGATGCCGTCCGGCAATCTGGCGGCCAATCTCGTCGTAGCTGGACTTCAACACATCACGCTGGATGTCTGGCGTCGCCAGCATCCGGGCGACAACCAAAGCCCCGATGCATTGCGACAGGATGGCCCAAGCCAGGCTGTCGCTCTCCAGAATGCGCGCCCAATTCTCCTGTAGCTGACAAATCCAGCGCTCCGCCTGTTGGCGGACCAGTACATCCGAACGAGCGATCTCTGCGCCTAACGTCGGCAAAGCACATCCCGATTCCGGATGCTCAACATGCGCCATGCTCAGGTAATGCTTAACGCAACGCTCGAGTTTTTCGCACCCCTGGTCGGCACCTAATCGCTCCAGGCTTTGACTTAGTTCACGCTCGACGATTGAAGCAAACAGTTCGTCTTTCGACGAAAAATGACTGTAGAAAGCCCCGCCGCTCAAGCCGATCGCTTTCATCAGGCCATCAACACCAACCGTGGAAAAACCTGACTTCTTGGCTGACACCGCACTGCTTTCCAGCAGCTTCTCTTTGGTTTCCAACTTGTGACTGGCCGAGTAGCGCATTGCCATTTCCTCAGGATTGATCATCTTGACGCCTGCCGAATCGTAGCATAACGTTCGTTTAGTTAACGATCGTTTAGCAAAAGGATCAACCCATGAATAACAAGAAAGTCGTACTGGTTGTCGGCGCAGGTGATGCTACCGGCGGCGCCATTGCCAAACGTTTTGCACGGGAAGGCTACGTCGCCTGCGTCACGCGACGCAGTGCAGACAAACTTCAGCCCTTGGTCGATGCCATCAAAGCCAATGGCGGTGAGG
>NZ_JBFULH010000959.1:0-1246 GCF_056400445.1 Pseudomonas sp. P5_B2
GTACTGGTTCGCCAGTGCAAAGACCAACGACCTCTTGCGACTTGAAGGCCCGCTAGGCACCTTCAGCCTGCGTGAAAAGGACGTCAAGAATATAGTTTTCCTGGCCACCGGTACTGGTATCGCCCCAGTCAAGGCCATGCTTGAGCAATTGCTTGGCAACCCCTCACTGACCGCCGGGAAGAAGGTCTTCATCTATTGGGGAGGCCGTACGCTTAGCGACATCTACTGGAACCCACAACTTCAGGGACTGGATGCTACCTTCATACCGGTACTGTCGCGAGCGGACGCTCAGTGGACAGGACGTACTGGCTATGTACAATCGGCGCTAATCAAGGATGCCATCGATCTCACACAATCGGTCGTCTATGCCTGCGGCTCGGAAGACATGATTCATTCCGCACGGGATGCACTGACGACTTCGGGACTGCCCGTAAAGCACTTTTATTCAGATGCATTTGTAAGCTCAAACTGATAAGGAGCAATCATGAAAGCGGTCATTTTGGCAGGCGGTTTGGGTACACGCCTTAGCGAAGAAACCAGTGTACGTCCAAAGCCTATGGTCGAAGTCGGTGGAAAACCAATCCTCTGGCACATCATGAAGATGTATTCCGCGCACGGCATCAATGATTTCATTATCTGCTGTGGATACAAAGGCTATCTGATCAAAGAGTACTTCGCCAATTACTTCCTGCACTCGTCGGATGTAACTTTCAACATGCGTGAAAACACCATGAAAGTACACGACAAGCGCGCCGAGGACTGGAATGTGACATTGGTCGACACCGGTGATTCTTCGATGACCGGCGGTCGCTTGCGCCGCGTGGCAGATTACGTCCGAAATGAAGAAGCGTTCTGCTTCACCTACGGCGATGGCGTCGGTGATATAGACATCAGCGCTACCATTGCCTTCCACAAACAGCATGGCAAAGCAGCGACACTCACCGCCACCTATCCTCCTGGTCGCTTTGGCGCGCTRGACATCAAGCAACACCAGGTTCTCAACTTCAAGGAAAAGCCCAAAGGCGACGGCGCCATGATCAATGGCGGCTTTTTTGTATTGTCCCCCCGAGTCCTCGAATACTTGATCGACGACAGCACTGTCTGGGAGCAAGAGCCCTTGATGGGGCTGGCAGCTGACGGCCAGTTAATGGCACACGAGCACCAGGGCTTCTGGCAGCCAATGGATACCCTGCACGATAAAAACCTGCTGGAAAAACTTTGGCAAAATGGCAAGGCACCTTGGAAA
>NZ_JBFULH010000960.1:0-1242 GCF_056400445.1 Pseudomonas sp. P5_B2
TTTCAGGACCCAACCACGGACGTCGGGATCAAACCAGTCATCCAGTTGCTCCTTGATATTCACCGGACCGCCCAAGGCGCTGTAACTGGTGGCGGAAAGCGAC
The DNA here is from genome assembly GCF_056400445.1 of Pseudomonas sp. P5_B2. Lineage (NCBI taxonomy): Bacteria > Pseudomonadati > Pseudomonadota > Gammaproteobacteria > Pseudomonadales > Pseudomonadaceae > Pseudomonas > Pseudomonas sp. P5_B2. Next base: position 104 of record NZ_JBFULH010000960.1, read on the forward strand.
CATGGCAAACCGCTCGGCGGATACTTCATTACCTGGGTGATATGCGTGCGCAGCTCACTGACGCTGGTGGTCCCGATACCACTCCATTTGTGCTCGATTTGCCGACAGAACCACGATAAGTCCAGGTCCGGGTGACGCTCAGCTGCCGCCAGCACTCGTTGTGTGTAGCTGGCTTGCTTGAGTTGTCCGAGCGTCAGGAAAGCGTTGCGGCAGGGGATCATCCGGTCGCCCAAATGCGTCAGCAGAAACCTGTTCAATTCCTTGAAATCAAAAGGCTGCTGGTCAGATTTCAACTCGTGAAAGTCCAACAGGATGAACTCGTCGGGGTTCTCCTGGAGAAAGCGGATTACGCCGGTGACCAGGTTTTCCAGAGACCGGGACGAGCGAAATTCGTTGTGTTGGAACCAGAATGTAGGGACTCCGTTACGGGAAATATCATATTCCAGCCGCAAGTCGAGTGCACGAGCACCCTGGGTCAGTTGATAGTAGAAGCTATTGTTTTGACAGGACGCCCAGTGACTTACACCGGGTGCTACATATGAAGCTTTTTTGTCTACGCCGGCATTGTGGGCGCCGGGTAATACTAGATCGGCAATCGACAAGCTATCAATAACCGGCGTGTCGCTCATCCAGCGGCTTAGCGTGAAATCAACAGGGTCATAGATGGAATCAGGCAGGATGTTTAGATGGGTATTGCTCATATAGCTTCCTTGCATGGGTAATAAGTATTTGCGGAGTTGATCGCTTAGATTGTTGGTCGTAAGGTTCTAAGCGATGGAAAATACTTATAACTTCATGAGCGGCTATAACCAAATAATGCTTAATGCTAAAAGTGTCCGAATATAAAGGTTTATTTAATAGTCAGGCATCTTCTTTATGTCGGTTCTTGGCTTCAATCCACTGCGACATGTATTGAGTGCTTTTGTGCTGGTGATGACGCAGCATGCTGCCGGTGAAGTTGTCGCGTCTAAGTTGCGCCAGGTTTTGTTGGCTGTACAACAATTTTTCGATCAACGCCGGGCCATGTTCCGACTGCCGATAACGGTCGGCCAACAACGTCTGCCCCTGGGATTGAGCGTCGGTCCACAGCGCTTCATCCTTGTACAGCCGAACCGCGCAATCGGCGAATGCCTGAGCGC
>NZ_JBFULH010000961.1:0-1241 GCF_056400445.1 Pseudomonas sp. P5_B2
GTGTAATTCAGCATCAATGTTGAATGTTAAACCGCWTTCGCGAGCAAGCCCGCTCCCACATGGAATGGATGAAGGCTGAAATCCGGGTCAGGCCCCGTTCATCTCAATGAGCGGGGCTTTTGTGTGTAAAAAAGAATGTTTCTCGACAACCCACGRCATAATGCGCGCCGTGATGACACTTTTTGAACGAACAAGGCGAGCGACGTGTTGAAGAAAACCCTGTTCCAGTTGCACTGGTTTTTCGGCATCAGTGCCGGGCTGGTCCTGGCCCTGATGGGCATCACCGGGGCAACGGTATCGTTTCAGGATGAAATCCTGAGCGTGCTGAACCCTTCCGTGTTGCAGGTCGAGAAACAGGTTGCCGGCGTCCTGCCGCCCGTCGAACTGGTCGAGCGCATCGAGGCCGCGTCCGGCAAAAAAGTCTCGATGCTCTCCGTCGAAACCGACAGCGGTCATGCGGCCAAGGTGTTTTTCACGCCGCCACCGGGCCAACGTCGTGGTGAGATGCGCTACTTCGATCCGTACACCGCCGAGTTCATGGGCGACGCCACCGGCCAGGGTTTCTTCGGCTTCATGCTGCAACTGCACCGCTTCCTCGCCATGGGCGACACCGGCCGCAACATCACCGGCGCGTGCACGCTGATTCTGGTGTTCTTTTGCTTGTCCGGCCTGTACCTGCGCTGGCCGCGCTTGTGGAAAAGCTGGCGTGTCTGGCTGACCCTGGACTGGAAGAAAAAGGGTCGTAGCTTCAACTGGGATTTGCACTCGGTGGCTGGCACCTGGTGCCTGGTGTTTTACCTCTTGGCGGCGCTGACCGGGTTGTCCTGGTCGTATGAGTGGTACAACAAAGGCCTGACCCGCCTGCTGTCCGACGCACCGCAAAACGAGCGCGTGCGCGGTGGTCGCGGTCCTGCGCCAAGCGGTCCACCACCGACCGCCGACTATGCAGCCATCTGGAGCAGCGTCTACAGTGCCGCGGGCCCGGAACTCAGCGCTTACAACGTCCGTATGCCGCCAGTGGCCGGTCAGCCGGCGACCGTGTTCTACCTGCTGAAAACCTCCCCCCACGACCGTGCCCTGAACCAGATCACCCTCGATCCGGCGACCGGCATCGTCAAACAGCACGATCGTTACAGCGACAAGAGCCTCAAGGCGCAATTGCTGACCAGCATTTATGCACTGCACGTCGGTAGCTACTTTGGCATTGTCGGGCGGATCATCCTGACGATCAGTGCGCTGAC
>NZ_JBFULH010000962.1:0-1240 GCF_056400445.1 Pseudomonas sp. P5_B2
CACCGCACCCAGCACCAGAACGATCACCAGCGTGATCAGCCAGGCGCGCTGGAAGATGCGTTTACGCGCCGTGTTGAACGCGTCTTCCACCGTCACGGCAAAACGCTGCTCATCCTGAACTTGATGGTTGTAGGCCTGCACGGTTTTGATCTGGCTGAGGGTTTCAGAGACGTAGCTGCCGATATCAGCGATCCGGTCCTGACTGAGGCGCGAAAGGTTGCGCACCCGGCGGCCGAAAATCAGGATCGGGGCGATGACCAATGGCAAGGCGACCACCACAATGGTGGTGAGTTTGGGATTGGTGATAAATAGCAGCACAGTCCCTCCGATGACCATCAGCACATTGCGCAAAAACAGCGACAACGAAGAGCCAATCACTGACTGCAGCAAGGTGGTGTCGGCAGTCAGCCGCGACTGGATTTCAGAGCTGCGATTGTTTTCGTAAAACCCCGGGTGTAGATAAACCAAATGATTGAATACTTGGCGGCGGATGTCCGCGACCACGCGTTCGCCGATCCACGACACCAGATAAAAACGCGCGAAGGTGCCCATCGCCAGTCCCACCACCAGCACCATGAAGAAGCCAATGGACTGATTGAGCAAGTGTGGTGACTGGGTCATGAAGCCCTGATCCACCAGCAGGCGAATGCCCTGCCCCATCGACAAGGTAATGCCGGCAGTGACAATCAACGCAAGCAAGGCGCCGAAGGCTGGCCAGCGATAAGGTGCAATAAAACGCAGGGTCAGGCGGAGCGCGCGGCGGTGACGGGCTGAGAGCATTGCAGTTATCCAGGTACGCCATTGATAGCACAGCCTACACCGTCAGACGGCGAACCCTGTGAATCACAATGAGTCAGGTTAATTATGACCGCGACGACTAGTCTCTAGACGCTATTGGTCTAAAGTCCGGGTGGCAAGGTTTTTAAATTTCTGGTGGACTGATGTGACCGCTTGGGAAGATCGCAGGGAGTTGTCATAGCCCGGTCACCTGGCGGTTTTAAACTAGGTACACAACCTGATGAGGAGACAGGCCATGTCCTTGCAAAACAGCAGCGAAGACAAGATTCAAGTGATCCGCACTCAGCCAAACCAGTCTCTGGGTTGCTCGATTATCGATGCCAATGGGCGTGAAGTACCGATCACTGAAGACATGATCCAGAAAGCGTGCAGCGAACTGGACAAGCGATTGGTCAAGCCTGCCGAACAAAAGTGATATAGCCACAGTCTTCTTGACCCGGCC
>NZ_JBFULH010000963.1:0-1239 GCF_056400445.1 Pseudomonas sp. P5_B2
GTAAGGCCAGTTCCGATCACCTGGTTCGTGCCTGGAGCCGTACCTACGGCCTGCCAACTTTGGTGACCAACTGCTCGAACAACTATGGCCCTTGCCATTTTCCTGAGAAGTTGATTCCGCTGATCATCCTCAATGCGCTGGAAGGCAAGCCGCTGCCGGTATATGGTAAAGGCAATCAGGTTCGTGACTGGCTGTACGTCGAAGATCACGCCCGCGCGTTGTACAAAGTCGTCACCGAAGGTGTTATCGGTGAGACGTACAACATCGGCGGTCATAACGAAAAGCAAAACATCGAAGTCGTACACACCCTTTGTGCACTGCTGGATGAACTGCGTCCAGATTCCGCTCATCGTCCACACGCCAGCCTGATCACCTACGTTCAGGATCGCCCGGGCCATGACCAGCGCTATGCGATCGACGCCAGCAAAATTCAACGCGAATTGGGCTGGACGCCGGAAGAAACATTCGAAACCGGTATCCGCAAAACGGTTGAGTGGTATCTGAATAACACTGAGTGGGTAGCTCACGTTAAGAGCGGCAGCTACCAGCAGTGGATTGATCAGAACTATGCGGATCGTTCGAGCCAGGCATGAAAATCCTTTTGCTGGGAAAAAACGGCCAGGTCGGCTGGGAGTTGCAACGCTCACTTGCGCCATTGGGTGAGTTGATTGCACTGGATCGTCATACCGTTGATGGATTGTGTGGCGATCTGTCCGATCTGGAAGCATTGCGTGCCACGATCCGTCAGGTTAAGCCTGACATCATCGTCAACGCAGCGGCCTATACCGCCGTCGATAAGGCTGAGTCAGAGACCGAACTGGCCCACCGTGTTAACGGTCGGGCAAGTCAGGTCATGGCAGAGGAGGTCGCTGCTTTAGGGGGGTGGCTGATCCATTACTCGACCGACTACGTTTTCAGTGGTCAAGGTYCGCAGCCATGGCAAGAGGCCGATGCAGTCGCCCCGGTGAACCACTACGGTGCAAGCAAGCTGGCTGGCGAACAGGCGATTACAGCATCTGGTTGCAAGCACCTGATCTTCCGTACCAGCTGGGTCTACGCGGCTCGCGGTAACAACTTCGCCAAGACCATGCTACGTCTGGCCAAGGATCGCGAGACGTTGAGCGTGATCGCCGATCAGATCGGTGCGCCGACAGGTGCCGATCTGATCGCTGATGTGACCGCACTGGCCATCCAGCAAGTCATGCGACGTCCAGACCTGGCAGGCCTTTATCATTTGGC
>NZ_JBFULH010000964.1:0-1238 GCF_056400445.1 Pseudomonas sp. P5_B2
TGGCCTGATCGAGACCGGCGCGTACTTTGTAGAAGCCTTCCTTGGTGCGCTCGCCAGTCACGAATGGCTGGTCATACGGGTCGCAATCAGAAGTCAGCAGGTCCGCCGCGTTGGCATCGGTGCGGGCCAGAATGATGGTCGGCGTGCCAGCAACGTCAGCTGCCAGGCGAGCTGCGGTCAGCTTTTGTACGGCTTCCTGGGTTGGAACCAGTACCTTGCCGCCCATGTGGCCGCATTTTTTAACCGAGGCCAGCTGATCTTCGAAGTGAACGCCTGCGGCGCCGGCTTCGATCATGCTTTTCATCAGTTCGTAAGCGTTCAGAACGCCACCAAAACCGGCTTCAGCGTCAGCCACGATCGGAGCGAAGTAGTCGATGTAACCCTGGTCACCCGGGTTTTTACCGGCTTTCCACTGGATCTGGTCGGCGCGACGGAACGAGTTGTTGATGCGCTTGACCACAGTTGGAACGGAGTCCACTGGGTACAGCGACTGATCGGGGTACATGGATTCAGCAGAGTTGTTATCTGCTGCTACTTGCCAACCCGACAGGTAGATAGCCTGGATACCGGCTTTAACCTGTTGTACTGCCTGGCCGCCGGTCAGGGCGCCCATGCAGTTGACGAAGTCTTTCTCAGGACGGAAGGACGGATGTGCGCCCTGTGTCACCAGTTTCCACAGCTTGTCAGCACCCATTTTTGCAAAGGTGTGCTCGGGTTGAACCGAGCCACGCAGGCGGACCACGTCAGCAGCGGAGTAATCGCGTGTCACGCCTTTCCAGCGTGGGTTTTCAGCCCAATCTTTTTCGAGGGCTGCAATTTGCTGTTCGCGTGTCAGTGCCATGGAGATAAGCCTCGTCGCATAGGTCTTGGTGGAAAATTCCGTTACCTGCCACGTATTCGGTGCGTGGGAGGTGGCTGCTCGCTGACCAGAAGCTTAGGCGGTCAAGTCGGTTTCGGCGGGGATGGCGACGGGATGAACGATGGGCTCGAGGGGAAGTGAGCAGGTAAGGGCAAACTGATGGGCGCATTCGGGCATCGTGGGCCTTGGTGCGAACTTCAGTGCAGTGCCGGGCTACCTAATTACGCTTCCGTCCCTCGGGACAACTTCGTTCCAGTCGGCAACCTCGTCAAACACACCTTGTGGGCGGTACAGACACGAAGCGGCTCGCGAGATAGGTGCGAGCGTCGCCTCGAAGGCCCTTGCCAGGGCCCCTGATTAGCGGGAGCGAGGCCATAAT
>NZ_JBFULH010000965.1:0-1238 GCF_056400445.1 Pseudomonas sp. P5_B2
TCTACCAGCACATCGAGGCCGACACTTTTTGCTACGGCAGCCAGTTCGGCCATTTTCACGTCATCCAGCGCGGAGACGATCAACAACACACAATCAGCGCCCAGCGCCCGGGCTTCGACGATCTGGTAAGGATCGATCATGAAGTCCTTGCGGATCACCGGCAGTTTGCACGCCGCCCGAGCCTGTTGCAGATATGCATCGGCGCCCTGGAAGTAATCGATATCGGTCAACACCGACAAACACGTCGCGCCGCCCTTCTCGTAGCTTTTGGCGATGTCGGCGGGGACGAAGTTCTCGCGAATCACGCCCTTGCTCGGCGAGGCTTTCTTGATTTCGGCAATCACCGCCGGCTGCTTGAGCTTGGCTTGCGCCAACAACGCCTGGGCAAAACCACGGGGTGYATCGGCCGCCTTGGCCAGAATTTCCAGCTCGGCCAGGCTCACACGAGCGCTACGCTCGACGACTTCCTTGACCTTGCGCGCCAGAATGTTTTCCAGAACCGTCGGTACACTCATCCCTCATTCTCCACTTTGAATACCGCGGTAAATGCACCCAGCTCCTCCAGTTTCTCCCGAGCGAGGCCTGTGTGCAGCGCATCGTGCGCCAGGGCAACGCCTTCTTTCAAACTGGTTGCATGGTCGGCGGCGTACAACGCTGCACCGGCATTGAGCATGATCATCTCGGCGGCTTTCTGACCGCTTTCGGTTTTACGTTTGCCCAAGGCATCGCGAATCAATTCCAGCGAGGCGGCCGGGCTTTCGACTGCCAGYCCGTGCAGGCTCTGGCTTTTCATGCCGAGGTCTTCCGGCTCGACCCAATATTCGGTGATCTGGTCATTCTTCAATTCCGCCACGAAGGTCGGCGCCGCCAGACTGAATTCATCCAGGCCATCTTTCGAATGCACCACCAGCACGTGCTTGCTGCCCAGTCGCTGCAAGACCTCAGCCAGAGGCCGGCACAACGCCTGGTTGAACACGCCTACCACCTGATGCTTCACACCGGCCGGGTTCGTAAGCGGGCCGAGCATGTTGAACAGGGTACGCAGGCCAAGATCCTTGCGCGGACCGGCGGCGTACTTCATCGCACGGTGGTGAGTCTGGGCGAACATGAAACCGATGCCGACGTTGTCGATGCAACGCGCGACCTGAACCGGCGTCAGGTTCAAGTAGATTCCAGCCGCCTCCAGCAAGTCAGCGCTGCCGCTTTTGCCCGACACTGCACGGTTACCGTGCTTGGCC
>NZ_JBFULH010000966.1:0-1238 GCF_056400445.1 Pseudomonas sp. P5_B2
ACGTTATTCGAGGCAACAATGGCCGAACAAGGTTCGCCGCGCCGCTTTGCGCGCATAGATCGACTCCCCCCTTACGTTTTCAACATCACTGCCGAGCTGAAGATGGCCGCCCGTCGTCGTGGCGAAGACATCATCGACTTGAGCATGGGCAACCCTGACGGCCCGACGCCGCCGCACATTGTAGAAAAACTGGTGACCGTCGCCCAGCGCGAAGACACCCACGGCTACTCGACCTCCAAAGGCATTCCGCGTCTGCGCCGGGCGATTTCCAATTGGTACAAGGATCGCTACGAGGTCGACATCGACCCGGAAACCGAAGCCATTGTCACCATCGGTTCCAAGGAAGGCCTGGCGCACTTGATGCTGGCCACTTTGGATCAAGGCGACACGGTTCTGGTACCGAACCCGAGTTATCCGATTCACATCTACGGTGCCGTGATTGCCGGCGCCCAGGTGCGCTCGGTGCCGCTGATTCCGGGGGTGGATTTCTTCGCCGAACTGGAACGAGCAATTCGTGGCTCGATCCCGAAACCGAAAATGATGATTCTCGGCTTCCCGTCCAACCCCACCGCGCAGTGCGTGGAGCTGGATTTCTTCGAGCGCGTGATCGCCCTCGCCAAGCAGTACGACGTACTGGTGGTGCACGACCTGGCTTACGCCGACATCGTCTACGACGGCTGGAAAGCCCCATCGATCATGCAGGTGCCGGGCGCCAAGGACATTGCGGTGGAGTTTTTCACCCTGTCCAAGAGCTACAACATGGCGGGCTGGCGGATCGGCTTCATGGTCGGCAACCCGGAACTGGTCAACGCCCTGGCGCGGATCAAGAGTTACCACGACTACGGCACGTTCACCCCGTTGCAAGTCGCGGCCATTGCGGCGCTGGAGGGCGATCAGCAGTGCGTCAAAGACATCGCCGAGCAGTATCGGCAGCGGCGCAACGTGCTGGTCAAAGGCCTGCATGAACTGGGCTGGATGGTCGAAAATCCGAAGGCGTCGATGTACGTCTGGGCCAAGATTCCCGAGACTTATGCGCACCTGGGTTCGCTGGAATTCGCCAAGAAACTGCTGGCCGAAGCGAAGGTTTGCGTCTCGCCGGGCGTGGGCTTTGGTGAGTATGGGGATGATCATGTGCGCTTCGCGCTGATCGAAAACCAGGACCGGATTCGTCAGGCCGTGCGCGGGATTCGCGGGATGTTCAGGGCGGATGGGCTGGTCACCAAGACCAACACCTGAGT
>NZ_JBFULH010000967.1:0-1236 GCF_056400445.1 Pseudomonas sp. P5_B2
GCCTTTAATGCCGCAGCGGTCAAAAAGTCCATTGATTATGTCAAGGAGCTGAAACAGGGTGCTGCGTTTGTATGGAATGGTCTGGATACCGTCGAGGCCCTCGCTGACGATACGGTAGTGCTCAAGTTTAAGAGTCCCACTCCGGCCAATTTAATCGCGGCAGGTCAGTATGCCGCATACATCATTGCCCCGGCGGCGGTGGAGAAAGGGCATGACTGGATGATGGCTCCCAACGCCATCGGTACCGGTCCCTATAGGCTTGGACAGGTCGAACCSGGCCAGCAAGTGGTGCTTGAGCGTTTCGATGGCTACTGGGGAGGTTGGAAAGAAGGGCAATTTGATCGGGTCATCGTGAAGGTCGTGTCCGAAGCCGCCACCCGTACCCAGATGATCAAAAATGGCGAGGCCGGTGTCGCTTGGGATATCCCTCTTGATCAGCTCAAGGTGTTGGGAGAGAACCCCTCAATCAAGGTGAGCACCGCGCCTTCGTGGAAGAACTTTCAATTTTTGATCAATACCCAGAAGTACCCTACGAACAACCTGGCATTTCGTCAGGCGCTGCAGTATCTCTGGGACTATGAAAGTGTCACCAAAGATATTTTGCATGGCTACGGCAGTGTTCCCAAGGGGCCTTTACCCACCAGTATCTGGGGGCATGCCAGCGTGCCTATGGCTACTTACGATCTGGATAAAGCCCGACAATTGTTGGAAGCCTCCGGTGTACCTAAGCAGGACTGGAAGGTCTCGATGCAGTACATCAGTGGCATCTATGCAAACGCTGCTGAACTATTCCAGGCGACGGCGTCTCAGGTTGGCGTAGAGGTAGAGTTACGCCCCGGCGAGTGGGGTGTGATCTGGGATAAGGCAAAGAAGCTGGACACCGCTCCCAACCTGCAATCTATGGCTTGGTGGCCGACGTATCCGACACCCAGCGATTGGCTTTTGAGTGAGTTCCATACAGAGAAAACCACGCTATTCAATCTGTCTCACTACAGCAACCCAAGCTTTGATCAGTTGATCGACGAGGCGGCGGCGCTAGAAGGCAGTGATCGGGCCCAATCTACTGAAAAGTACGTGCAGGCCCAGCAGCTACTGTCCAAGGACGCTCCTGCGATCTGGTACGCCGACGTGCAGCAGATACGTGTCTCCCGCAAAGACATTAAGGGTATGGAAAAGAGCCTGAATCCTGCTTATGAGGCGATTCTCTACTACAACTTGAATCGCTGAATGATTAGT
>NZ_JBFULH010000968.1:0-1236 GCF_056400445.1 Pseudomonas sp. P5_B2
CCCCACCACCGTCAACCCGATCGTCCAGTTCGGGGCGATACCGGTCTTCGTCGATGTCGACATGGCGACCCACAACATTGACCCCGAGCTGATCGAAGCAGCCATCACCCCCAAGACCAAGGCGATCATGCTCGCCCACACCCTTGGTAACCCCTTCAATCTGGGCAAAGTCAAAGCCTTGTGCGAAAAGTACAATCTCTGGCTAGTCGAAGATTGCTGCGATGCACTCGGTGCGACCTATGACGGCAAAATGGTTGGCACCTTCGGCGATATCGCCACCCTGAGTTTCTACCCGGCCCACCATATCACCATGGGGGAAGGTGGCGCGGTGTTCACCAATAACGCTCAGCTCAAATTGATTGCCGAATCGTTCCGTGATTGGGGACGCGACTGCTATTGTGCGCCCGGTTGCGATGATACCTGCGGCAACCGTTTTGGCCAGCAATTCGGCAGCTTGCCACAAGGTTACGATCACAAGTACGTGTATGCCCACTTAGGCTACAACCTGAAGATCACCGACATGCAAGCGGCATGCGGCTTGGCACAGCTCGACCGCGCAGCCGAGTTCATTGAAACTCGCAAGCGCAACTTCAAGCTGCTCAAGGAACGCCTGGCGAGCTTGAGCGATTTCCTTGAAATCGCCGAACCAACCCCAAATAGCGACCCATCCTGGTTTGGCTTCCCAGTCACCCTGAAGGAAAGCGCCGGGATCAATCGTGTTGACCTGCTCAAGTTCCTGGATCAGAACAAAATCGGTACCCGCCTGCTGTTTGCCGGTAACCTGACCCGCCAGCCGTACTTCCATAACGTCGAGTACCGCGTCGTGGGCGAACTGACCAATACTGACCGGACCATGAACCAGACCTTCTGGCTGGGCGTTCAGCCCTCCCTGGGCCAAGAACATTTCGATTACGTCGGTGAAAAACTGGAAGAGTTCTTCGGGATCGGTTTCTAACATATGAAAGCTTCAGATGCAGTAGCAAAAGTACTTGCAGACAATAACGTCCTGTATGGTTTTGAGCTCATCGGTGGAATGATTACCCATCTGGTGGACAGCATTAACTTGCTTGGAAAGACCAAGTTGGTATCAATGCACCATGAGCAAGGCGCTGCCTTTGCTGCATCTGCTGTCGCACGTGCGACCCATCACAAGATCATGGGCGTGGCACTGGGTACAAGTGGACCTGGCGCCACCAACCTGATCACCGGAATTGCAGACTGCTGGCTGGACAGTCA
>NZ_JBFULH010000969.1:0-1231 GCF_056400445.1 Pseudomonas sp. P5_B2
GAACCAGGAAGGCGTTGAAAACCTGCAATCGACCTTGCGTGCCTGCTCGGATCTTGAGCAGCAGGCTTCGCGTCTGAAGCAGTTGGTAGGCAGTTTCCGAATCTAAGCTGTTTCTGAAGGCCCCTTCGCGAGCAAGTCGAATCGTCGCACCGCCGCTCCCACATTCGATCGCATTCTTTCTGGAAGAACTCGGTTAAATGTGGGAGCGGCGGTGCGACGATTCGACTTGCTCGCGAAGGGGCCTTCAGAAACAGCTTAGATTCGGAAACTGCCTACCAACTGCTTCAGACGCGAAGCCTGCTGCTCAAGATCCGAGCAGGCACGCAAGGTCGATTGCAGGTTTTCAACGCCTTCCTGGTTCAGCGTATTGATCTCGGTAATGTCGACGTTTATCGACTCCACCACCGCAGTCTGCTCTTCAGTCGCCGTGGCTACCGACTGGTTCATCCCGTCGATTTCACCGATACGCAGCGTCACGCTGTTCAACCGTTCGCCCGCCAGGTTCGCGATTTCCACGCTGTCCTGACTGTGGCGTTGGCTGTCGCTCATGGTGCTGACTGATTCACGGGCGCCGACTTGCAGCTCCTCGATCATGGTCTGTACCTGTTGCGCCGATTCCTGTGTGCGGTGCGCCAGATTGCGCACTTCATCCGCCACCACCGCGAAACCACGACCGGCTTCACCGGCGCGGGCCGCTTCGATGGCTGCGTTGAGTGCCAGCAGGTTGGTTTGTTGAGAAATGCTGGTGATCACTTCGAGGATCTGGCCGATGTTCACGGTTTTGCTGTTCAGCGATTCGATATTGGCACTCGATGCACTGAGCATGCTCGACAGCTGATTCATCGCGGCGATGCTGCGATCCACCACTTGCTGGCCATCTTCGGCCAGGCTGCGGGCATCGCTGGCCTGGTTGGACGCTTGCGCGGCATTGCGGGCGATTTCCTGGGCGGCGGCCCCTAGTTGGTTGATCGCTGCGGCGACACTGCTGGTGCGTGAGGCTTGCTGGTCGGAGTTGAACATCGAGGAGTTCGAGGCGGCCACGACACGCAACGCTACTTCGTTGACTTGCCCGGTGGCCGAGGACACTTCGCGAATGGAGGTATGAATACGTTCCACGAAACGGTTGAACGCCGTACCGAGGACACCGAACTCATCGTTGTTCTGGATGGTCAGGCGCTTGGTCAGATCACCTTCACCGTCGGCAATATCGGCCATGGCGCGGGTCATGACG
>NZ_JBFULH010000970.1:0-1231 GCF_056400445.1 Pseudomonas sp. P5_B2
GAGTCAGGTAGCCGTAAGTACCATTGATATTGGTACCCAGCCCGCCGACCGCCGGGGTCGACGTGTTACTGCCGGCACGTACGCCAATCACCGCCCCACTGCTATCCGGACCGTCGGCGCCAAACTTGTCGTTGTCCAGGACGCTGATATTGACCGTTGCACCTTCCACCGCACTGGCGGTGTTCGCCGCTGCGGTAGGCAGGTCATCGACGATTTTGACGACGATGGTGCTGGTAGTGCTGTTGCCCAGTGCATCAGTGGCCTGGTAAGTGAAACTTTCGCTCAGGGTGTTTGGCCCGTCGTTGGCGTTCGGCGACGTTTTCGGCGCCGAGGTCAGGGTGTAGGTGTACGTGCCGTCGGCGTTGAGCAGGATCTGACCATAGTTGCCGGTGGCGCTGCCCACCAAGGTGTAGGTGATCGCACCCGTCGCACCGCTGACCGAACCGACCAACGTGCCGGTGGCTGTTTCGCCAGTGCTGGTCGGGGCGCTGCCGACGACAGTGCCGGCAGCCAGGTCATGCCCGTCCTGGTTCAGGTCCAAGGCTTTTTCGTAGACCTTCACGTCGGAATCGATGACCGCGGTGATGCAGCTGTTCGACACGTCGATGGTGATGGTGGTGGTGCTTACATCGCCGTCGGCATCACGAATGGTGTAGGTGAACGTGTCCGTGGCGCCTGCTGGCCCTACCGAGTTCGGGTTGCTGTGGTACACGGCATTGCCGGCGGCATCGAGAGTCAGGTAGCCGTARGTACCATTGATATTGGTACCCAGCCCGCCGAYCGCCGGGGTCGACGTGTTACTGCCGGCACGCACGCCAATCACCGCCCCACTGCTATCCGGACCGTCGGCGCCAAACTTGTCGTTGTMCAGRACGCTGATAYTGACCGTTGCGCCTTCGGCTACAGAGGCGGTGTTCGCCGCTGCGGTAGGCAGGTCGTCRACGATKTTGACGACGATGGTGCTGGTRGTGCTGTTGCCCAGTGCATCGGTGGCCTGGTAGGTGAAACTTTCGCTCAGGGTGTTTGGCCCGTCGTTGGCGTTCGGCGACGTTTTCGGCGCCGAGGTCAGGGTGTAGGTGTACGTGCCGTCGGCGTTGAGCAGGATCTGACCATAGTTGCCGGTGRCGCTGCCCACCAAGGTGTAGGTGATCGCACCCGTCGCACCGCTGACCGAACCGACCAACGTGCCGGTGGTTGTTTCGCCAGTGCTGGTCGGGGCGCTGCCGACGAC
>NZ_JBFULH010000971.1:0-1231 GCF_056400445.1 Pseudomonas sp. P5_B2
GGAAATAGACACGTCCGACAAAAAGTATTTCAAGTGGACACAGTTTCTGTTCCTGAAGCTCTATGAGCAAGGGCTTGTTTACGAAAAAGAAGAAAATGTCTGGTGGTGTGAAGAGCTCAAGACTGTACTGGCAAATGAAGAAGTCATCGATGGCCGCTCTGAGCGCGGCGATTATATCTGTACAAAAAAACCGTTAAAGCAATGGGTCGTAAAGATCACTCAATACGCTGACAAGTTACTCGATGGCCTGGACAAACTGGACTGGCCGGAATCAGTCAAAAAAATGCAGCGTGAATGGATCGGTCGCACGGAAGGTGTTGATATAGATTTCAAGGTGCTTGATAACTCCGGCACTCATCTGACTGTGTTTACCGACGGGCCGGAAACCCTGTACGGGGTTAACGCTATTTTTCTTTCTGTCGAACATCCCTATGTTAAAGATTTGCTTTTGGGCACTGATAACGATGTTCATGCCAGAATCTCGTCAATGCAAGCACCCGAAAACGGCATGCAGGGTGTCTCTGTTGAGCGGTCTGTCCTGCATCCTTTAACGGGAAAGGAAATTCCTGTCTATGTAGTGAGTTACCTGAGCATTGACGGAAACGAAGACGCAATGTTGTCTGTTCCCGCCACAGATCAACAGGCCCTGGAAATTTGCCAGCACCTGGATATCGGACATGTCTCCATTTTTGATCCGGACCAGAACCTGAAGAACTCTGGTTCTATCAACGGTTTTTCGAGAGCGCAAGCTCGTGCGCACGTCATTGATGAGTTGATTCACAGTCGCGCGGCAGTCAAAAAAGTGCGCTACAAGATGAGGGATTGGCTGTTCTCTCGGCAGAGGTACTGGGGTGAGCCTTTCCCGTTGTATCGAGGGGCCGACGGTGAAGTGGTGACTGCCGGCTACCACGAACTGCCTATAGAGTTGCCCCACGTTGAAAACTACTCTCCGGGCCCGGACGGAGCCAGTCCCTTGCAGCGCGCTCAGGAGTGGGTGAATTGCGAGGATAAGTTCGGTAACCCTCTCTTTCGCGTAACCGATACCATGCCAGGATGGGCAGGATCCTGCTGGTACTACCTGCGATTCATGGATCCGCATAATCAGGCCGAACCCTTTTCAAAACAAAGTAGCGAGTACTGGAACCAGGTCGATCTTTACGTAGGCGGCGCTGCGCATGCGACGATGCACCTGCTGTATGCAAGATTCTGGCATAAGGTTCTGTTTGATGTC
>NZ_JBFULH010000972.1:0-1229 GCF_056400445.1 Pseudomonas sp. P5_B2
ATGGCGGGTCGATCCGGATGAGCCTGCTCGATACGTTTGAGGGTCAGTTCCAGCATGCCGATGATTGCATTCATCGGCGTGCGGATCTCATGGCTCATGGTTGCCAGAAAGGTGCTTTTGGCTCTGTTTGCATCATCGGCGCGTTCCTTGGCCGCTCGAAGATCTTCGAACAGTTGTCGCCGCTCGCTGATGTCGATCCAGCCGCCAATGATGCCTTGCACTTCACCGCTCGAATCGCGGTAAGGCAGAACCCAGTGATAAATCGTCAGCTTGCGATTGCCGATTTGCAGGGTGCGGTCGCGAATCAACGGGGTACCTTCACTCACCACGCGCTGATAGTCAGCCTGATATTCCTGAGCCTCGAACGCATTGCTCATGGTGCCCTGAATGACACTTTTGCCGATGACGTCTTCGTATTTTGTACTGAAGGCTTCCAGGTAACTGTCGTTGCAGCTTTGCAGCAATCCCTGCCGATCGCGCACGTAGATGGGATGAGGCGTGCCATTGACCAGTGATTGCATGAACTCAAGTTGATCGTTCAACGCGAGCTCGGCTGCCTGGCGCTGTTTAATCTGACGACGCATGTAAGCGTTCCAGGCAATAGAAATCAGCAGTAGCACGCCAACACCGGCCACCACCTGATAGAACACTCGGTGATAGTTGCGCCAGGTGCTTTGCGGAGTCGACGAGTACCCCCGCCAACGGCTGTTGATGATGCCCAGCTCCTGCGGGGTAATGCTAAGCAATGCCTTGTCGAGGATTGCGCTCAGTTCTTTGGCGTCACGCCCTGTTGCCAGAGAGAACGCAGCCTGCTGCGTACCAAGGGTGGCGCTGATCTGAAGCGGCTGCTCGAAGAGTCTGGATGAGATGAAGTAATTGGCGATCACCAGCGAGTTAACGGCGCCTTCTGCCTGACCTTCTGCAACTGACTGCACGGCACTGAAGGTGTCCGGGGTTTCGATCAGATTGACGTGCGGGAACTCGCGACGCAAGTAATCCACCATCGGATTACCTTGGGCAATCGTCAAACGCTTGCCCGAAAACTGCGTGAGGTCGGACGGGCTGTCAGTCATTTTGCGCGTCAGCAGGACAAAGGAATTTTCCAGATACGGGCGGCTGAAATTCAGTAACGTTTCTCTTTGTGCGCTGGGCAGCAGGGCAGCAATCACGTCGGCTTGATCATGACTGATTCGCTCGATCATCTCGTCATCGCTTCGGCTGCGATGTAT
>NZ_JBFULH010000973.1:0-1225 GCF_056400445.1 Pseudomonas sp. P5_B2
GTCTATGACTCGCTGTCCGGTCTGTGGACCTGCGGCGCCGGGCACACTCGCAAGGAAATCCAGGAAGCGGTATCCAAGCAATTGGGCACTCTCGATTACTCGCCAGGCTTCCAGTACGGCCATCCGTTGTCGTTCCAGTTGGCTGAGAAAATCACCGACCTGACGCCGGGCAATCTGAATCACGTGTTCTTCACCGACTCGGGTTCCGAGTGYGCTGACACCGCAGTGAAAATGGTCCGCGCTTACTGGCGTCTGAAAGGCCAGGCGACCAAGACCAAAATGATCGGCCGTGCCCGTGGTTATCACGGTGTGAACATCGCCGGCACCAGCCTCGGCGGTGTGAACGGCAACCGCAAAATGTTCGGTCAGGCGATGATGGACGTCGATCACCTGCCGCACACACTGCTGGCGAGCAATGCCTATTCCCGTGGCATGCCGGAGCTGGGCGGTATCGCCCTGGCTGACGAGCTGCTGAAGTTGATCGAACTGCACGATGCGTCGAACATCGCCGCCGTATTCGTTGAGCCATTGGCCGGTTCCGCTGGGGTACTGGTTCCGCCTCAGGGTTACCTCAAGCGTCTGCGCGAGATCTGCGATCAGCACAACATCCTGCTGGTGTTCGACGAAGTGATCACCGGTTTCGGCCGTACCGGTTCGATGTTCGGTGCCGACAGCTTCGGCGTGACCCCGGACCTGATGTGCATCGCCAAGCAAGTCACCAACGGCGCGATCCCGATGGGCGCGGTGATTGCCAGTTCCGAGATCTACCAGACCTTCATGAACCAGGCGACGCCTGAGTACGCAGTGGAATTTCCCCACGGCTACACCTATTCCGCGCACCCGGTGGCGTGCGCCGCTGGCCTGGCAGCACTCGACCTGCTGCAAAAGGAAAACCTGGTGCAGAGCGTGGCCGAAGTGGCACCGCATTTCGAAAATGCGCTGCACGGTCTGAAAGGTTCGAAGAACATCATCGACATTCGTAACTATGGTTTGGCCGGTGCCATCCAGATCGCGCCACGTGATGGCGACGCGATCGTGCGTCCGTTTGAAGCGGGTATGGCGTTGTGGAAAGCCGGGTTCTACGTGCGCTTCGGCGGCGATACCCTGCAGTTCGGCCCAACCTTCAACAGCAAGCCGCAAGACCTTGATCGTCTGTTCGACGCGGTCGGCGAAGTGCTGAGCAAGATCGACTGATTTTCTCTTCTATATAGAGGCGCCCTTTAAG
>NZ_JBFULH010000974.1:0-1221 GCF_056400445.1 Pseudomonas sp. P5_B2
ACTCAGGGGACCCTTGAGTCGGCGTTGCGCGTTCTGCGTCCGGGCGGTCGGCTTTCCAGCCTTGGGGTTTACTCCAGCGATCTGCGCATTCCACTGGACGCTTTCGCTGCCGGTCTGGGCGACTACAGCATCATCACGACATTGTGCCCCGGTGGCAAAGAACGCATGCGACGCTTGATGGCGGTGGTGGAAAATGGCGGAGTGGACTTGTCGCCGCTGGTGACTCATCGCTACAAGCTGGATGACATCGAAGCGGCGTATGAGTTGTTTGCTCATCAAAGGGATGGCGTGATGAAGGTTGCAATTACCCCGTGAGGATCTATGGGAGCAAGCGGTTTGTACGAGCGTTAGGGATTTCGGACGACCGAGTGTGGGGGAGGAAGCGTGAATCGAAACCGCAAGCCGATGGACAAGAACCGGATACAAGGCGATGCCGACCAGGGCGAGCGGGCAGCAAACCGCAAAGCTCTTGTGGTCAAAGGGCGGCATCGTAAATCCGGTGGTTGAGCGGTTGCTGCAAGGCTAGCTGCGCCTGGACCTCAGCTACTGCATCCAAGATTCTCTGCGTCCAGTTTTCATCATCAGGACGTACTACAACGACGCGAAAACCGTGATCATAACCTTCCAACTGCACACCCTCGGAATCATCAACATGCAAGTCGATACCGAATGCTGGCGGAAATTTCGAGGGGGCGTTCGAAAACCCATGCTCCGTCAGGGCATGGCTATGCCGCACACTGTTGACCACACCATCGACGCGGATACCGTAAAGCAACAGCCAGCGCCTGATGTAGGACGGTGTCCGACCCGATGACGTGTAGACCCAGATGCTGCATCCCTGGCGACGTAAGATGCGTGCCAGGGATCGTGTTCCAAAGCGCAATGGCTCGCCCAGCCAACGATGAACAAATACCGGCAATCTACTGTGCTCGGTTGCGCAGTGGTGGAGTTGGCAGGCCAATGTGTCATCGATATCAAACGATATACGTATGCGATGACGCCTGAACCAGTGCGTTGGGAGGGCACACCTGATGGCTTGCCACATCCGGTTTCCGGAAATTCGGCATGTATCGAGCGTTGGATAACGTCTCATCAAGCCTCCTTCCGATAGACCGGCGATGGTTTATCACTCAGAAAAAAAACCATGGCATCAGGGGCCTGTGCTTCCAGGAAGGCTGCATATTTTTTCTTGATCTTGGGAAATTCGTACAACGCCTTGAC
>NZ_JBFULH010000975.1:0-1220 GCF_056400445.1 Pseudomonas sp. P5_B2
GCCTTGGACATCGCAATGATATCCACGCTCTCGCTAAAATCATTGACCACCTGCCCCACCGCCGACGTGAACGCCTGATAACGGCCATGATCGAGATAATGGGCTTCAATACTTTCGAAATAGCGCTGAGCACAAAATGCGGGTGCATGGGCGCTTTGCACGTATTTGGCGGCCAGATTGCCCAGGCTAGCGCGAGCCAAAGGCTCGCTGCGTAGCCATTCCAAGGCTTGGGTCAGTTGTGCGTCGCTGAAATCGTCTTCCAGCTTGATCAACACGTCATCCGGTAGATCAGCCATCGCACCATTGGCGTTGATAACCGTGGCCAAACCGTAATTGAGGCAATCAAGCACTGCCGCTGAGGTCTCGCCACGCGACAGTTCACGCAACTGCACACCAACGTCTGCAGCAGCCAGGTACAGCTCATAGGTCAGCGTATCGGTCCAACCAACAATACTCACGCTAGAAGACTGTTGACGGTTCGTTAGGTGCCGCTCGATGTCTTCGCCATAGCTTGACGCCTCGTTCTGGCCAACGAAGAACAACTTACAGTTGCGGTCCTGGCGGAGCAACGCCGAGTCTTCCCACGCGGCCAATAACCGATGATTGAGCTTGGTCTTACCCATAAAGCCAAAGCTGCACACCACGAAGTCATCGCTGCTTAAGCCCAAGGCCGCACGGGCGCGCCCACGGTCCACGTTCACTGCGGGTACACGCAGAAGTGGGATCAATGAACAGTGCGCCCTCTCACCATACCATTGACGCGCCAACGACTCGGAGTAACTCGAATGCACGATCACGCCTAGTGCCTGATTAATGACCCCCAGGCTACCCGGGTACTTGGACAAGGTGCTATCCCCCCCGTCCCGATGGAAATCAGCCACCGCCTTGTAACCATGCCCTTGATACAGCTCCTTGATCCAGACATCGGGTTTTATCCCATGACTCTGGAAATACCACTGAACATCGCTCAGGTAGAAGTCGTGTAAGACCACAACCCCGGGAACTTCTCCGAGCAATTCAAACATAAAGAAGTGCATCGGGTTATTACCGAATTGGTAAAGAACCCGCTGGTAGCGCGAGGCGTTCTGGCGGAACCATTCCACCGAACGCACCTGACAGTTGGCCAGGATCCAAGGATCATTGACCTGGGCTTGATCGGTCACCACATCGATGTCGTAATAGCGGCTCAAGTTGGGCAACAAGTCCGCGCTGTACCCGGC
>NZ_JBFULH010000976.1:0-1218 GCF_056400445.1 Pseudomonas sp. P5_B2
GGGCTATGAAGGCTCAATCGAATTGCTGATTGCCATCGACTCCCATGGCAAGTTGCTGGGCGTAAAAACCCTCAAGCAATCGGAAACTCCGGGGCTGGGAGGCAAGATCGCCGACTGGCCCAATACCTGGCTCCAGGGATTTGCCGGCAAGTCTCGAAGCGATCCCGATGACGCAGGCTGGGCCTTGAAAAAGGATCAGGGGCAATTCGATCAGGTGGCGGGTGCAACCAGCACTTCAAGGGCGGTGATCGGTGCCATCCACGACGCGTTACGCTACTTCGATGAACATCGGCAACAACTGATCGGGAGTGGCACCCATGACTAAGTCCCAGGGCCTGCAAAATTCGCTGATGCTTGCGCCCCTGATCGGCGCCACAACCTCCTGGGCGGCGGCACTGGGATTGTGGCTGATGTTCATCGTGGTGGTCAGTGCTTATGGCGCTGGCATGTGGGCCTTGCGATCCCGGCTGGTTCCGATTGCCCGACTGCTTGCCTGCCTCCTGCTATCCGCCACACTCACCAGTTGCGCGCAAATGGCCGCACAGCTCTGGTCCCTTCAATGGCACCAACCGGTGGCGCTTTACGCAGGGTTGATCGCCCTGCAATGCGTTGTGCTGGAGTACAACGATTTCTTTCAGAGCCCTCGCCTGGACCGCTTGCGCCTGTGCGCCCTGTTTGGCGCGTTGATGGTCGGCCTGGGCCTACTGCGCGAATTGATTGGTAACGGTGGCCTGCATCTTGCCACGCTGGCCCCCGGCGGGTTCATTCTGTTGGGCGCGCTGATCGCCGCACGTCAGGCCTGGACCCGCTCGACACCCTCACATTGATTGACTGATTTTCAGGAAACGCATCGCCCATGAATGCCGCAAAACGTTTGGAAATTTTCCGCCGGTTTCACGAAGACAACCCGGAACCGAAGACTGAACTGGCCTATTCATCGCCATTCGAATTGCTGATTGCCGTGATTCTTTCCGCTCAGTCGACCGATGTCGGCGTCAACAAGGCCACAGCCAAACTCTATCCCGTAGCAAACACACCGGCGGCGATCCATGCGCTGGGCGTCGAGGGGCTGTCGGAGTACATCAAGACAATCGGTTTGTTTAACAGCAAAGCGAAAAACGTGATCGAAACCTGTCGTCTGCTGGTGGAGCGCCATGGCGGCGAAGTCCCGCAAACTCGCGAGGAACTGGAGGCGCTACCCGGCGTCGGCCGCAAGAC
>NZ_JBFULH010000977.1:0-1217 GCF_056400445.1 Pseudomonas sp. P5_B2
GCCATTGAGCAAGTCGACTTCGCTCGGCTGAATTTTTGGCAAAGCATCCAGCGCACTCTGCCAGCGCTCCAGGTCGCCATGACCCTTTTCCATTTTCTTGTCGAGTTGCGCTTGCAGGGTGTTAGCCCATTCGGACAAAGGTGTACCGGCCAAACGGCGGGCGAGGGGGGACAGATCAATCATGGCAAGGCAATCAACGAGGCAAAGTTAAGACACTGGAACCACGGCACGACTTTCGAGAACCCAGCGGCCAGCAGGCGTTCGCGGTGTTCTTCGAGGCTGTCGGGCTTCATGACATTTTCGATGGCGCTGCGCTTCTGGGCGATTTCCAGTTCGCTGTAGCCGTTGGAGCGTTTGAAGGCGACGTGCAGGTCGGTGAGCAGCGCGTGTTCTTCGGGATCGTTGAAGCGCAGTTTCTCCGACAGGATCAGCGCACCGCCCGGCAACAGCGACTGGCGGATGCGCGACAGCAACGCAGTACGCTGCTCCGGGGCGATGAATTGCAGGGTGAAGTTCAACGCCACCACCGAGGCCGGTTGAAACTCAAGGGCGAGGATGTCGCCTTCGATCACGTCCACCGGCAGCAACTCCTGGAACATCGAGTCCTGACCGTTGAGGTATTCGCGGCAGCGTTCGACCATCGCCGCCGAGTTATCCACAGCAATGACGCGGCAACCGTCGGTGCGCACGTGACGGCGCAGCGCCTGAGTCACGGCACCGAGTGACGAACCGAGGTCGTAGAGCACGCTATTGGGCTGGGCGAACTGCGCGGCGAGCACGCCGAGGTTTTCGACGATGGTCGGATAACCCGGCACCGAGCGCTTGATCATGTCCGGGAACACCCGCACCACGTCCTCGTTAAAGGCGAAGTCAGGCACCTGGGTCAAAGGCTGGGCGAAAAGGCGATCGGGTTCTTTGCTCACGGCGGTTCCAGCGGCGTTGGTGGAAAAGGCCGGCATTTTAGCCAAATTGACGGGGGGATGCGCGGGTTGTCTGATAAACCGTGAGGATGGCCGGCGGGGATTGTGACTGGTGAAGATCAGAAAGCTGTTTGCGCAGAGGGGGCGTTAAATGAAGTAATGAATGGCCATGTCTCGAATCGGGGGGCTGGCCATTCAGAATTTGAAAAGTTATTGCTGTGGTTCCATCAACACAATATAGGTGGATTGGCCAGCGATCTTGAGTTCTTTATTCCTCTCGTTTACGCCTTTAAAATC
>NZ_JBFULH010000978.1:0-1217 GCF_056400445.1 Pseudomonas sp. P5_B2
ATCTATCCGAGGGTGTTGTCCTATAGACATAGAGTACGTTAGTMCACAAACGCTTGATCTGGCCGGGCTTGATGCGTACCTTTGCCCGCTTTTCCTGAATCCGTCACCCCTTGGAGAGCGCCATGTCCGCTGATCTCGAGCATATCCGTCAAATCATGCGAGAGGCTGACTGCCTGTACACCGAAGCTGAAGTCGAGGCGGCCATCGCCCGCGTCGGTGCGCAAATCAACGATCAACTGGCGGATTCCAACCCGGTGGTGTTCTGTGTGATGAACGGCGGCCTTATTTTCTCGGGCAAGCTGTTGCCGCACCTGCACTTCCCACTGGAAGCGTCCTACCTGCATGCCACCCGTTATCGCAACGAAACCAGCGGCGGCGACCTGTTCTGGAAAGCCAAGCCGGAAGTGTCGTTCATCGACCGTGACGTGCTGATCATCGACGACATCCTCGACGAAGGCCACACACTGGGCGCGATCATCGATTTCTGCAAACACGCCGGCGCGCGCAAAGTGCACACCGCCGTGCTGATCGACAAAGACCACGACCGCAAGGCTCGCCCGGACCTGAAAGCCGATTTCGTCGGCCTGCCGTGCATCGACCGTTACATCTTCGGTTATGGCATGGACTACAAAGGTTACTGGCGTAACGCTAACGGGATCTTTGCTGTTAAAGGCATGTAAGCCATGACCACGCCGCGCTTTCTTGATCAGTCCTTGTTCACTGAGTTGGCCGGGAAAGCTGCGGTTAATCCTCGTGGACGGCAACATTACAACTTTCATCAGATGGAAGACGCTTGTCATCGCATGGCGGTGGGTTTACAGCCRGGCACCTATATTGCGCCTCACCGGCATTTGGGTGAAAACAAGGACGAAACCTTACTGGTCCTGAARGGGCGCCTAGGCGTGCTGATCTTCAACGAGGCCGGCTCGCTGCTGACAAAACATCTCCTGCAGGCTGGTGGCGATTGTGTTGGCGTGGATTTACCGGGCGGTGTGTTCCATAGCATCGTCGTGCTGGAAGCAGGCAGCGTGATGTTCGAGTGCAAAGCTGGCCCTTATCGCCCGGTTGGTGAAGGCGAACTGGCGGGTTGGGCGCCGCGTGAAGGCGAGCCGGGTGTGGCCGAGTATCAAGCGTGGATGCGCGCGCAGTTCGGTTGATTCCTTACCCCTGTGGGAGCGARCCTGCTCGCAATAGCATCGGCACATTCAACATAAATG
>NZ_JBFULH010000979.1:0-1211 GCF_056400445.1 Pseudomonas sp. P5_B2
GAAGCCGCGGGCGCGTTTTTTCAGGTCCTGGTAGTAGGCATGTGCGTCTTCGAAGCCTTCAGGGATGAGGAAAATCGCGTCAGCGTTCTGCGCGGCGAAATTGCGTCCGGCCTCCGAGGTGCCGGCCTGGAAAATCGGCGGTTGTCCTTGCTTCGAACGGGCGATGTTGAGCGGACCCTTTACCGAGAAAAACTCACCCTTGTGCTCCAAAGCATGCAACTTGCCAGGGGTGAAAAACTCGCCACTTTGCTTGTCGTAGGCAAAGGCATCGTCTTCCCAGGAATCCCACAGGCCCTTGACCACATTCACGTGCTCTTTGGCGATGCGGTAGCGAACGGCGTGGGGCGGGTGTTCAGCCTTGCTGAAGTTATCGGCGGTGCCGCTGAGCCAGGACGTCACCACGTTCCACCCTGCACGACCACCGCTGATGTGATCCAGCGAGGCGAGTTGGCGGGCGACCTGGAACGGTTCGGTGTAGCTGACCGTGACCGTCGCGACCAGTCCGATGTTGTGCGTCGTGGCTGCCAGGGCCGAGAGTATGGTCAACGGCTCGAAGCGATTGAGGTAATGCGGGCTGGATTTCTCGTGAATGTGCAGGCTGTCGGCAATGAACACGAAATCGAACTTGGCCGCCTCGGCCAGTTGCGTCTGCTGCTTGTAGAAATCGAAGCTCACGCTGGCGTTGGGCCGGGCCTGCGGGTGACGCCATTCGCCCCAGCCGTGGCCGACGCCATGGACCATCGCACCGAGTTTCAGTTGGCGTTGTTTGCTCATGGTCTTACTCCTGAATCCGTCGCATCGTTATCGAGATGCCTGGTTGAGTTGGGCACGCTTGGCGTTGAAGCTCTTGTCGAAGCCTTGGGACACGTCGATGTGTTTGCCGAGAATCCCTTCTTCCTGATAGATGTCGGCGGTGGTTTGCAGGCCGCCGATCACCTTGTCGTCGATTTCTACTGGTTGCATGTGCGTGCCTTTGGCCACGGCGACATGCACCGCCAACGGCAGGCCCGTGACACGTGCCTGGGCGGCGGCAAATTCCTCGGGATGGGCATTGGTCCAGCGATACGCGCGATCAACCCGGGCGATAAAGTCATCCAGTTGTTGACGCTTGTTGGCGATGGCCTGGCTGGTGGCGGCAAAGTACAAATGGTTGCTCAGCAAGGTTTTGCCGCTGACCAGGACCTTGGCCTGACTCTGGGTGGTGGAAATAG
>NZ_JBFULH010000980.1:0-1211 GCF_056400445.1 Pseudomonas sp. P5_B2
CCACTGATCTCGCGGCACCGACGCCAGTCGTCGACGCTCCAGATGTCGCCATTGGCAAACACCGGCACCTTGACCACGTCCTGCACCCGAGGGATCCACTCCCAATGCGCGGGTGGTTTGTAGC
Source organism: Pseudomonas sp. P5_B2 (assembly GCF_056400445.1). Lineage (NCBI taxonomy): Bacteria > Pseudomonadati > Pseudomonadota > Gammaproteobacteria > Pseudomonadales > Pseudomonadaceae > Pseudomonas > Pseudomonas sp. P5_B2. Next base: position 125 of record NZ_JBFULH010000980.1, read on the forward strand.
CATCGGTTTTGGTCCGCGCATGCACCACGATATGCGCGGCGCCGCCTTCGGCCAAGGCGGTGGCACACACCAGAGAGCCGTCCGGGCTGTCGAAACCGAGGCGCATCTTGGCGGTCACCGGGATGTGCGCCGGTACCGCGCGACGCACGTGCTCGACGATTTGATTGAGCAGTTCAGGTTCCTTGAGCAACACCGCGCCGCCGCGAGACTTGTTGACGGTCTTGGCCGGGCAGCCGAAGTTCAGGTCGATGACTTCAGAACCCAGCTCACAGGCCAGCGCGGCGTTTTCCGCCAGGCACACGGGATCAGAACCGAGCAATTGCACACGCAACGGTACGCCGGACGCGGTGCGGGCACCGGTCAGCAGTTCGGGGCCGAACTTGTGGTAGTAGGCAGGTGTCAGCAGCTGATCGTTGATCCGGATGAACTCGGTCACGCACCAATCGATACCGCCCACACGGGTCAGAACATCCCGCAGGATGTTGTCGACCAACCCCTCCATGGGCGCCAAAGCAATTTGCATGAAAAACACACTCAACGAAAAACGTGCGGCAGTTTACTGGATTGCGCAGGAGAATCGCAGATTCCTTGTAGGAGCTGAGCTTGCTCGCGATGAACGATGACGCGGTGTTCTGGGTAAACCGCGCCGCCTGAATCGCGAGCAGGCTCACTCCCACATTAAACCTTGCTTGTATCCAAAACTGGTAACGCCTGGCCGTAGCCTTCGATGAACTCCGGCGGCATGCGCTTGGGCTTGCCGGTCGACAGCTCAATGCAGACGAACGTGGTCTGGGCGCGCAGCAACGTGGTGTTGTCACGCGGGCGCTTCAACTGGAAGTGTCGGGTCATTTTCAGGCGCTGATCCCAGTCGACGATCCAGGTCGCCAACTGTAATTCGTCATCTTCATAGGCGGCGGCCAGGTAATCGATCTCATGCCGCACAACTGCCATCGCCCGGTCCAGCCGCCGATACTCGACCAGATCCAGCCCCAGACGCTGCGAGTGGCGCCAGGCACAGCGCTCAAGCCATGTCACGTACACCGCATTATTGGCGTGACCCAACCCGTCGATGTCCTCGGCGCCCACT
>NZ_JBFULH010000981.1:0-1207 GCF_056400445.1 Pseudomonas sp. P5_B2
GTAAAAAGCCTATCGAGTTGGCGTCGGGCGAAGTGCGTAAATTCCTGGAAGACGGCGACGAAATCATCTTGCGTGCCCGTTGCAGCCGCGAGGGTTTTGCTTCCATCGGCTTTGGTGAATGCCGCGGCAAAGTACTGCCGGCGCGTTAAGAGGATTGGGTGATGGAACTCTATACCTACTACCGTTCGACCTCGTCTTATCGGGTGCGTATCGCGTTGGCGCTCAAGGGCCTGGATTATCAGGCCTTGCCGGTCAACCTGATTGCACCGCCAGGTGGCGAACATCGACAGTCGGCGTACTTGGGCATCAACCCGCAAGGGCGGGTCCCGGCCTTGCGCACGGATGAAGGCGATCTGTTGATTCAGTCACCCGCGATCATCGAGTACCTGGAAGAACGTTATCCACAGGTGCCGCTGCTCTCCAAAGACTTCGTTGCCCGCGCCCGTGAGCGCGGTGTGGCGGCGGTGATCGGTTGCGATGTGCATCCGCTGCACAACGTCAGCGTGCTCAACAGGCTGCGTCAGCTGGGCCATGACGAACCGCAAGTGGTGGAGTGGATCGGGCACTGGATCAGCCAAGGGCTGGCGACGGTGGAGCAGTTGATCGGGGAAGTAGGTTATTGCTTTGGCGACGAACCGGGATTGGCGGATGTCTACCTGATCCCGCAGCTGTACGCGGCGGAGCGATTCAACATTACTCTCGAAACGTATCCACGGATTCGCCAAGTAGCGGCACTGGCAGCCACGCATCCTGCGTTCATCAAGGCCCACCCGGCCAACCAGCCAGACACCCCTTAACGCCTCACCCCGATCAAAATGTGGGAGCGGGCTTGCTCGCGAAGGCGTCGTGTCAGTCGACATCTACGTTGACTGACACACCGCTTTCACGAGCAAGCTCGCTCCCACAGGGGATCTGCGATCAATGGACGATTGCGTTGGGCGGCAAGTGCCCCAGGCGTTCCGTCAGGCGAATCCGCTGGATCGGGTCGTCGCTGAGCAACAGCGCATGCTCCAGGTCGAAGCGTTCGGCATTCGGGCAGTCCAGTCGTTGATAGAGGCTGGCCCTGGCCAGGTAATCGGCGGCGTTGGCGTTGCCCAGTTCCAGCACACGTTCGGCGTCGACCAGGGCGCCGATGTAGTCATCGTGGGAGAGGTGCAGTTGACGCAGGTTTCGCGACAGGCGTTGCAGCATCTGCACTGGTTCAGCC